>CANFIC010000479.1 GCA_947446685.1 Burkholderiales bacterium | reverse complement strand
GCCGCAGCGGAAGCCGGCGGCGCAGCAGGTGCCGCAGCAGGGGGCGTGATGCCCAGTTGCTTGGCAACGGTTTGCTCAAGTGCTTTCAGTCTTGTTTCCACCGTGGTGCGGGTATCAGCGACCAGTTTTTGTGCCAATGCGTTCTGCATTTCCCCGCCCAACTGCGCGTATTTCTTGCTGACAGGGTCTTCCAGCCAAGCGGTGATTCGCTTCAATTCGTCTTCGCTGAATTTCTCTTCCAGCAAGGGCGGCCAGACAGTTGCAGACAATTTGACGCCGCGATCTCGCATCAGCGGCACGGTCTCGTCGACGAACTTGCGGATGTCGCCCTCGATCGCCTTGGCCGTTGCGTCTCGCTTGGCACCTGCGGGCTGATTTTGCAGCTCGCCCGCGGCTCTTTGCATCAAAATCCCTAGCGGCTGCTGGATCAACATTTTTGCGATGTTTTCGAGATCCTGTTGCTGCAGTTGCACCAACTTGGTGACCAGTTCTTTCTTGGCCGCCGAGCTTGCCGGTGCGGTTGCGGTCGAAGCCGCCTGGGCAAATGCCGAGCCTGCGCCAACCAGCAGGGCGGCGACGGCGAAGGTCTGGATCGATTGCTTCAAGTTCATTCCTTGTTGTTGTTGTTGTCGTCTTCGGCACCGTCTTCAGCGCCATCTGTCATCTCGCCGTCGATCGAATCGGCGTTTTCAACCGCATCGTTCTCGACGATCCGCTGCAGGCCCGACAGCTTGCTGCCATCATCGAGCGCGATCAAGGTCACGCCTTGGGTAGCGCGGCCGAGTTCGCGGATTTCCGAGACGCGGGTGCGAACCAGCACGCCGCGGTCGGTAATCAACATGATTTCGTCTTCGGCACGCACCAGCGTTGCAGCGACGACGCGGCCATTGCGCTCGGTCTGCTGGATCGCGATCATGCCCTTGGTGCCGCGACCATGGCGGGTGTACTCAGTGATGCTGGTGCGTTTCCCGAAGCCGTTTTCGGTGGCGGTCAGCACGCTCTGGGTTTCATCTTCGGCCACCAACATCGCGATCACGCGCTGCTCGGGCTCCAGCATCATGCCGCGCACGCCGCGTGCCTGGCGGCCCATTGGACGCACATCGTCTTCGTCAAAGCGCACGGCCTTGCCGCCATCGCTGAACAGCATCACGTCATGCTTGCCATCGGTCAAGGCGGCGCCGATCAGGAAGTCACCTTCGTCCAGATCGACCGCGATGATGCCGGCCTTGCGCGGGTTGCTGAAGTCAGCCAGCGGCGTTTTCTTGACGGTGCCCAGCGCTGTGGACATGAAGATGAAGTGATCTTCCGGGAAGACGCGGAACTCGCCGGTCAGCGGCAGCACCACGGTGATCTTTTCTTCGGCTTGCAGCGGGAACATATTGACAATCGGCCGGCCGCGCGAATTGCGTGACCCTTGCGGCACTTCCCAGACCTTCAGCCAGTAGACGCGGCCGCGGTTGCTGAAGCACAGAATCCAGTCATGGGTGTTGGCGATGAAGAGCTGATCAACCCAGTCGTCGTCCTTGGTCTGGGTCGCCTGCTTGCCACGGCCACCGCGCTTTTGGGCCCGGTATTCGCTCAAGGCCTGGCTCTTGATGTAGCCGGTATGCGACAAAGTCACCACCATATCGGTCGGCGTGATCAGGTCTTCGGTACCGAGTTCCAGGGCGTTGTGCACGATCGCGCTGCGCCTTGCGCCGACCTTGGTCTGGCCGAACTCCAGCTTCACCTGCACCAGTTCTTCACTGATGATGGTCGTGACCCGTTCCGGGCGGGCCAGGATGTCCAGCAGGTCGGCGATCTGCGCCATCACTTCCTTGTACTCGGCGACGATCTTGTCCTGCTCCAGGCCGGTCAAGCGCTGCAAGCGCATCTGCAGGATTTCACCCGCCTGGTCGTCCGACAGTCGGTACAGGCCGTCCTGCTGCATGCCGTAATGGGCTGGCAGTCCATCCGGGCGGAAGGCGTTGCGGCCACCGGGCGTGTCGCCCTCGGCGCGCGACAGCATCTCGCGCACCAGCGAGCTGTCCCAGCTCTTGGCCATCAAGGCGGTCTTGGCTACCGGCGGAGTCGGCGAGGTCTTGATGGTCTCGATAAACTCGTCGATATTGGCCAGCGCCACGGCCAGACCTTCCAGCACATGGCCGCGTTCGCGTGCCTTGCGCAGGCCGAACACAGTGCGCCGCGTCACCACTTCACGGCGGTGCTCGAGGAAGACCGTGATCAGGTCTTTCAGGTTGCAGAGCTTGGGCTGCCCGTCGATCAGGGCCACCATATTCATGCCGAAGGTGTCCTGCAGCTGCGTCTGCTTGTACAGATTGTTCAGCACCACTTCAGGCACTTCGCCGCGCTTCAACTCGATCACCACCCGCATCCCGGACTTGTCGCTCTCGTCCTGGATGTGACTGATGCCTTCGATCTTCTTCTCGCGCACCAGTTCGGCCATGCGTTCGAGCAGGGTCTTCTTGTTGACCTGGTAAGGGATCTCGTCAACGATGATTGACTGGCGCTGTCCGCGATCGATGTCCTCGAAATGCACTTTGGCGCGCATCACGACCTTGCCGCGGCCGGTGCGGTAGCCGTCGCGGGCCCCCGTCAACCCGTAAATGATGCCGGCGGTCGGGAAATCAGGCGCCGGGATGATCTCCATCAGCTCGTCGATCGTGACTTCGGGATTGCGCAGCGCATGCAAACAGGCGTCCACCACCTCGTTGAGGTTGTGCGGCGGAATATTGGTGGCCATGCCCACGGCGATGCCGGTCGATCCATTGACCAGCAGATTCGGCAAACGGGTTGGCAAAACCAGCGGTTCTCTCTCAGAGCCGTCGTAATTCGGTCCGAAATCTACAGTTTCCTTGTCAATATCGGCGAGCATTTCATGCGCGATCTTGGCCAGGCGGATTTCGGTGTAGCGCATCGCCGCAGCGTTGTCACCATCGACCGAACCGAAGTTGCCCTGGCCGTCGACCAGCATATGACGTAGCGAAAAGTCCTGCGCCAT
>CANFIC010000478.1 GCA_947446685.1 Burkholderiales bacterium | reverse complement strand
GTTTGCCAACTGAACGCATCGGGAATGGAAACCAAGCGTGCCGCTGTCGCCAGCGCGTATTCCGCATTGCCGCCCCATTCGCCCGCCGACGACACACGCTTGCCGACCCATTGCGAGTCGACGTTTGCGCCCACTGCTTCAACCCGCCCGCAGAATTCATAGCCCGGGACAAATGGGAAACCAGGATGGCTCCATTTGATCCGGTCGGCGCGCGCATGGGTGTCCAGTGGATTCAGGGGCGAATAGGCAACGCGAACCAGGACCTGGCCCGCGCCTGGCACCGGCACCGGACGCTCTTGCAAAACAAGAGATTCCGCAGGCCCCGCCCGCTCGGCAAGCGCGCTTCGCATCATTTGCATTTTCTTGTTCCTCGATGGGTTAAAAACGATAGCGCAGGCTGGCTGACAAGGTGCGCGGATCAGCCGGGTAAAGGTTGGTTAACAGTCCCGCGATATAAAGCCCGGCGCCGATATAGCTCTTATTGGTCAGATTTTTTCCAGCCAAGGTTGAGGTCCAGTGGCCATCAGCCGAATTCCAGACCAGCGATGCATTCAATAGATTGAGGGCTGGCGATGCAATGATCGGCGTATTGGCCACATTGTTTTCCATCTGGGAGCGCAGGCTGACATCTGCATTCAGACGCAATGACCCGGGTACAGCGACCGGCATCAGCCAGGAAAAACCAAGCGACCCGGTCGTGCGTGGCGCACCTTTGAGCTTCAGGTACGAGACATCGGTCAGCACCCCATTAATACGGTCGAAGAAGCTGTCGTATTTGGCTGACAGATAGCCCAGCGTGGCGTAAGTGCGAACCCCCTTCACCGGAATCGCAGAGACTTCGACCTCGACGCCACTGGTGGTTGCTGAAGCTGCATTGAAACGCCGGCTGACATTGGTCGCAGGATCAAAGGCAGACAACTGCAGTGCCTTGTAGCTGTTCGAGAAGTAGGTCACGTTGGTGCGCAGGCGTCCATCGAGCAGGTCGGTCTTGACCCCGGCCTCGAAAGTCGTGACATCCTCCTGGTCATAGGGCGTGAGAGCCGTTATGGCGACGGTGCTGCGGTTGAATCCGCCAGACTTGTAGCCCTTAGAGTAGGAGCTGAACAGGAAAATTTCCTTGTTCATCTGGTAATCGGCCCCCACCCGCGGCGTGAATGCTGACCATTCCTTTTCAGCGGCGAAACTCAAAGCCTTTGCAGCGTAGACGTCGGCAAAAGTTTTCTTGTCGTTGGTCTGGCGGCCGCCGGCAGTCAACCTGAGTGCATCGGTCAGCGAATAAGTAGCTTGTCCGAAAAACGCGCTGCTGGTGCTTTTCTGGGTTGTCAAGCCCACGGTCGACGTGAGCGCTGCAGCTGGATTGGTGCGTGAACCGCTGGTGGTCGTTGAAGCATAAATATTGTCTTCATCGAACCAGTAGGCACCCATGATCGCGTCGACTCGGCCCCATTTCGCAGCCAGCGTCAGCTCTTGACTGAACTGCCTCTGGGCAGCGTCAAAGGCGAAATGATTGATGGTCCTTTCCTCGGCGTCGTTGTCCAGCGTGCCGTAGTTCTTCAAGTCACGCCAGGCCGTGATGGAAGTCAGCGTGTAGTCGCCGCTCACATAGGTTCCAGTCAATGCGGAGCCGCGTGTTCGCAGATAGCCTGCCGGATCTGCATTGGCCGTGGTCACCAACAGGTTCGCGGGTACACCGGTGTAGCCACTTGTTCCGACGAAGGCATCGCCCTTGTCCGTAGTCTGGTCAACCACCAGCTTGAACTCAAGATTTTCGGTCGCATCCACGATGAACTTGCCGCGAACGGAGTTCAGGTCCTTGCGGTTGACGTCACGCCCCAGCGTACTGTCGATTGAGGTGCCATCGCGGCTTTGCTGGAGAACGCTCAACGATGCCCTAAGCGTCCGTCCCAACGGTCCGCCGATAGCAGCGCGCAGTTGCTGCCGGCCAAAACTGCCAGCCGTCCATTCAGCTGTCCCCTCGAAAGTATCGCCCGGATCACGGGTGATGATCTTGATCGCGCCACCGGAGGTATTTCTGCCATACAAGGTCCCCTGCGGCCCGCGCAGCACCTCGATGCGCTGCACATCCACCAGATCAAACAGGGCGCCGAGCGTACGGGGGTAATACACGCCGTCTACATACATGCCGATTGCAGCGTCGGTCGTCGGGGTCGACTGGTCCTCGCCGACACCTCGCATGAAGACGCGGGAAGCGTTCGACAAGCCGGTCACAGGCTCGATCCGCAAATTGGGCACCTGTGCTGCGATATCCATGACATTGGTCACCTGCCTGCTTTCCAAGGCCTCGCTGCTGAGTGCCGTGACCGCGACTGGCGTCTTCTGAATCAGTTCGGGTCGCCGCTGCGCGGTCACGATTACCGTTTCCAGCGTCGATGATTCTTTCGCATCGTTCGCTCCGGCAGGACCTGCAGCGGGCGCCGTCTGGGCCATGGCTTGGCAGGCCGCCAAAGCGACAACTGTCATTGCAAACTGTGTTGATATACGCATGAAGAGTCTCCCGGTTTAAAATTTAAATTTGTCCGTACAAGTTAAAACTTCGTCGATAATGTAGTGGATTGGTGAAATTTGTCCAGACAAATTTACATCATTTGTCCGAACGCATTGACAGAAATTTATTTTGTCTTCGCCTGGCATAAACTGCGCCGCAATCGATGAGTGCATTACCGATGTTGAACAAGAAGATCCCCCGCTACCGGGCCATCGCCGACGAACTGATTCAAGCCATTGCCGGCGAGAAATATCCCGTTGGCAGTCAGCTGCCGGCCGAGTCCGAACTCTGCGAACAGTTGCAGGCCAGCCGCCACACGGTCCGTGAAGCGCTGCGCATTCTTGAGGAACGCGGTTTGATCTCGCGGCGCCAGGGATCCGGGTCGGCCGTGATCGCCTTGAATCCGCCGGCGCGGCTGCGCCAGATGGTGGACAACATCGAAGATCTGCTTCAGTACGGCAGCGCGAGCCGGCTGCTGTTGCTGAAGGCACGCGAAATTCCGG
>CANFIC010000477.1 GCA_947446685.1 Burkholderiales bacterium | reverse complement strand
TGCGCTGGCCGCCTTCAATGCCCTGGTGACGACTCATGCAGTGCCGGTGCGGATCCTCGATCCGCAATGTGTGGCCAAGACTTTCCCCGACTATTTCGAAACCCTGTTCAGCGTGGTCGAGGCGGAACCCGAAGACATCCCGGTGATCACGATCGACGGCCCGACCGCCTCCGGCAAGGGCACATTGACCGAGCTGGTCGCTGCGGCCCTGGGCTACGCTGTGCTGGATTCGGGTTCGCTGTACCGCGCTTGTGCGCTGGCGGCGCATCAGGCGGGTATCAACCTCGACGATGGTGCAGCGGTGGCAGCAATGGCTGCGAGCTTGAAGCTGTCCTTCCGGGCCGGCCGGGTCTGGCTTGACGGCATGGACATCAGCGAGGCCTTGCGCAGCGAAACCACCGGCTTGATGGCCTCGCAAGTGGCTGTCCACCAGCAAGTGCGCGAGGCTTTGAATCAACTGCAGCTGAACTTTCGCCGCTTGCCCGGGCTGATCGCCGATGGGCGCGACATGGGAACTGCGGTTTTTCCGGACGCGGGCCTGAAGGTATTTTTGACCGCAAGCGCTGCAACGCGCGCCGAGCGCCGCTTCAAGCAATTGATTTCCAAGGGAATTTCGGCTAATATCGACGGCTTGCGCGAGGATTTGGAGGCGCGGGACGCGCGGGATAAAAACCGCAGCGCCTCGCCTTTGATCGCCGCAGCAGACGCGCTGATGCTCGACAACTCGGCCCAGACCATTGAGGAATCAAAGGTGTTGGTGTTGGATTGGTGGTCCCAGCGCAGGCCTTTTTCAGTTCAGCGTTGAACTATTGAAGGCACAGGCCTGAGAAGCCACGGTTCGCCCACCCTCTTCTTCCGAGCGTCAGCTCATGTGTTTCAAACACAGGAGGGTAGCGATTTTTGCAACCTAACCCGCAAGACCTCTTGCACCCACCGCCAGCGTACAAACGCCTTGTCAGCCGGCCAGGAAACTCCATGTCACAAACCCAAACCGCAACCTTTGCTCCCGATTCTTTCGCAGCAATGTTCGAAGATTCGCTGCAGCGCTCAGATCTGCGCGCCGGCGAAGTCATCTCTGCCGAAGTGGTGCGCGTCGAGCACAGCTTCGTCGTCGTCAACGCTGGCCTCAAGTCCGAAGCCTATGTGCCGATCGAGGAATTCAAGAACGACCAAGGCGAGCTTGAAGTTCAAGTCGGCGACTTTGTCTCGGTCGCCATCGAAGCGATTGAAAACGGCTACGGCGACACCATCCTGTCGCGCGACAAGGCCAAGCGTCTGGCTTCATGGCTGTCGCTGGAAGTTGCCCTCGAATCCGGCGACTTCGTCACCGGCACCGTCTCTGGCAAGGTCAAGGGCGGTCTGACCGTTCTGGTCAACGGCATCCGCGCCTTCCTGCCTGGTTCACTGCTCGACACCCGCCCGGTGAAGGACATGAGCCCGTACGAAGGCAAGACGATGGAATTCAAGGTCATCAAGCTCGACCGCAAGCGCAACAACGTCGTGTTGTCGCGCCGTGCTGTGGTTGAAGCTTCGATGGGCGAAGAGCGTGCCAAGCTGCTGGAAACGCTGTCCGAGGGCGCGATCGTCCACGGCGTGGTCAAGAACATCACCGAATACGGCGCCTTTGTCGATCTGGGTGGCATCGATGGCTTGCTGCATATCACCGACATGGCATGGCGTCGTGTACGTCACCCGAGCGAAGTGGTCACTGTCGGTCAGGAACTGACGGCCAAGGTGTTGAAGTTCGACGCCGAGAAAAACCGCGTTTCGCTGGGCCTGAAGCAATTGGGCGACGATCCATGGTTCGGTGTTGCACGCCGCTACCCGACCAGCACGCGTCTGTTCGGCAAGGTCACCAACATTGCTGATTACGGCGCATTCGTTGAAATCGAGCCGGGCATCGAAGGTCTGGTGCACGTCTCCGAAATGGACTGGACCAACAAGAACATCGCACCGGCCAAGCTGGTTTCGCTGGGCGATGAAGTTGAAGTCATGGTTCTGGAAATCGACGAAGACAAGCGTCGCATTTCGCTGGGCATGAAGCAGTGCAAGGCCAATCCTTGGGAAGATTTCGCCGAGAACGTCAAGCGCGGCGACCGTGTCAAGGGCCCGGTCAAGTCGATCACCGACTTCGGCGTGTTCGTTGGTCTGGCACAAGGTATCGATGGTCTGGTCCATCTGTCCGACCTGTCCTGGAACGAAACCGGCGAAGCTGCCGTGCGCAACTTCAAGAAGGGCCAGGAAGTCGAAGCCCTGGTGCTGGCGGTCGACGTCGAGCGCGAGCGTATCTCGCTGGGCATCAAGCAGCTCGACAGCGATCCTTTCACCAGCTACACCACGGTCAATGACCGCGGCATGGTGGTGACGGGCAAGGTCAAGACGGTCGACGCACGCGGTGCCGAGATCGAATTGGCTGAAGACGTGCTCGGCTATCTGCGCGCTTCGGAAATCTCGCGCGACCGCGTTGAAGATGCCCGCAGCATGCTGAAGGAAGGCGACGAAGTCTCGACGCTGATCGTCAGCATCGACCGCAAGACGCGCAACATCCAGCTGTCGATCAAGGCCAAGGACAATGCCGACAATCAGGAAGCCATGCAGCGCCTGTCGGCCACCTCGGAGCGTGAAAACGCCGGCACCACCAGCCTGGGCGCATTGCTGCGTGCCAAGCTCGACCAAGGCAGCAATTAATTTGTTGCCCTGAAGCGGCGACGAGCGCAAGCTCGTTGCCGCAGTCGAACCGGATGGCTCGCCAATTTATGATGGCGGGCCATTTTTACTTTCAAATCGAGCGGGATGCCAATGACCAGATCTGACCTCGTTGCGCTGCTGGCCTTGCGTTTCGGTCAACTGACCCAACGCGATACTGAATTCGCCGTCAAGACGATTCTCGATGCCATGTCCGACGCCTTGGCGCGCGGCCACCGGATCGAAATCCGCGGCTTCGGCAGTTTTCAGGTCAACCGCCGCCCTCCCCGCAAAGGTCGCAATCCGCGCAGCGGCGAACAGGTGCT
>CANFIC010000476.1 GCA_947446685.1 Burkholderiales bacterium | reverse complement strand
TGGAGCGCAAGCTGGTGATGTTCGAAAAGCTCGGTGGCAAGGCGGCGGGCGAGCTGGCGCGCCAGTTCTGGAGCCAGCCCGACCCGCAGACCTGGGCCGCTTACTGGGCCGGTTGCCGCAAGCTCTACAACCGCACCGAGCCAAGCGATCCTCAAGCCGCCCAGCGCATGCTGGTGCGCGACGAGATCCTCCTGCACTTTGTTGCCGGCGAAAAACAGGGCCTGGATTTGTTACCCGGCCTGGCCGCGGCGCAATGCCCGGTGCTGGTGATGGCTGGCGAAGAAGACCCGGTCTGCCCGCTGGCCGATGCGCAGGACATCGCTGCCGCCCTGCCGCCGCAATGGGCAAAACTGGTCAGTTTCCCGGGTGCCGGGCATGGGGCCTGGCGCGACGATCCGCAGGCCGCTTTTGCGACGCTGCGGGATTTCATCAGCGCTTGAATCTCCCGAGGCGGGTTAAGCTTGGGTCCGGCCGGCCCGCCCTGAAAGATCGTGCGAACCAAGCTGAATTCTGACCCGACCTGACCGTCATCAAGGCAAGGTCGGCCCGCAGACCGCAGGATCGCGCATCGCTTTTTTGCATCATTGTTTTGGAGATTCGCATGACTTCGCCCAATCCGGTTCAATCCCGCACCGAGTCCGACTCCCAGGCGCTGGCCGCTTATGCGGCCTTGCCGCCGCAGGCGATCAGCGCCGAGGTCTTGCTGGAAAAATATGCCAAGGGGGGCGAGTCGTTGCCCGATGAATTGCGCGTCCGGGTGGCGCAAGCCTTGGCCGAAGCCGAGGCGCCCGAACAGCGCAGCGCCTGGGCCTTGAAGTTTCTCGAGGCGCAGCGGCGCGGTTTCGTGCCGGCGGGGCGAATCATGTCGGCTGCGGGGACTTCGCTCTCGGCCACGCTGATCAACTGCTTCGTGCAACCGGTTGGCGACTCGATCGCGCAGGTCGACGATGGGCACCCAGGCATCTACACCGCCTTGACCGAGGCCGCCGAGACGATGCGCCGCGGCGGTGGCGTTGGCTATGACTTCTCGCGCATCCGCCCGTCAGGCGCTTGGGTCGGGTCGACCCAGAGCAGCGCATCCGGCCCGGTCAGCTATATGCGGGTTTTCGATCGCAGTTGCGAAACCGTCGAAAGCGCCGGTTCGCGCCGCGGCGCACAGATGGGCGTGCTGCGCTGCGATCACCCCGACATCGAGCAGTTCATCCACGCCAAGGACCAGGGCGACCTGAAGAATTTCAATATCTCGGTCGGCGTGACCGATGTCTTCATGCAGGCCATGCTGGCCGGTGAAGAGATCGAGTTGGTGCATCGCGCCAAGCCCGGCGAGGCGCAGATTGCCGAAGGCGCTCATCAGCGCGCCGATGGCTTATGGGTCTACCGCAGCCTGCCCGCCAGCGAGTTGTGGGAGCAGATCATGCGCTCCACCTACGACCATGCCGAACCCGGCGTGCTCTTCCTCGACCGCATCAATGCCGACAACAATCTGCATTACTGCGAATCGATTTCGGCCACCAATCCCTGCGTCACCGCCGACACCTGGGTGATGAGCGAGCAAGGCCCGCGCCAGGTGCGTGAACTGGTCGGTCAGCCGTTCACTGCCATCGTCGACGGCAAGGCCTTTGCCAGCGAATCAGCTGGCTTCTTCGTCACCGGGCACAAGCCGGTCTTCAAGCTGCGCCTGGCCCAAGGTCAGGCACTGCGCCTGACCGCCGATCATCCGGTGCGCAAGGTCACCCGCAAGACAAGCTATCTGGTCGAAAGCGCCTGGGTGCCGGCCGGTGAATTGCTCCCTGGGGACGAGTTGGTCCTGCATGATCACCGCGCTTTGCAGGGTTGGGAAGGGCGCTTGAGCCAGGCCGAAGGCTATCTGCTCGGCCTGCTGATCGGCGCTGGCGAGTTGACGGCTGACCAGGCGGTGCTGTCGCTGTGGTCGGCTGCTGCGACCGAGCTGAAGGTCGTCGGCAGCGATGTCGCACCGCAGCGTCCGGCGCATATCAGCGCCTTGATGGCAGCGGTCGAAATCGCGGCACGCAGCCTCGATCAGCGGGGGGCAGATTTCAATTGCTGGCAGCGTCCGCTTACCGCGCGTGGCGACTATCGCCTGGCTTCGACTGCGCTGCGCGATCTGGCGATCTCTCTCGGCGCCGCGCCGGGTCAGCTTTGCATCACGCCGTCGATGGAAGCCAGCTCGTCCGATTTCCATCGCGGCCTGCTGCGTGGCTTGTTCGACGCTGAGGGCTGCGTTCAAGGCAGTCAGTCCATGGGCTTCAGCCTGTGCCTTATTCAGGCCGACCCGGCCAATCTGCAAGCCGCACAGCGCATGCTCTTGCGCCTGGGCATCAATGCCGTGATCGAGGCCCTACCTGATTCTGCCGAGCGGCAACTGCTTATCAGCGGCGCCAACCTGCAGCGCTTTGCCGAATCAGTCGGTTTTGAAGACAGCGCCAAGAAGGCCTTGCTCGAACAAATGCTGGCCAATTCCAGCCACGCAATGCAGCGCGAGCGCTTTACCGCGACGGTCGATGGCCTGACGGCCGACAGCTTCGAGGAGGTCTATGACGTCACCATCGAACATGTCCATGCCTTCGACGCCAATGGCCTCTACGTGCACAACTGCGCCGAACAGCCGCTGCCGCCCTACGGCTGCTGCTGCCTGGGATCGGTCGACCTGACGCAGTTCGTGCGCGAACCGTTCGGCGCCAATGCCAACTTTGACGAAGTCGGTTTTGCCGAAGTGGTCACGGTGGCGACCCGCATGCTTGACAACGTGCTCGACGTGACCCCCTGGCCCTTGCCGGCGCAAGCCCAGGAAGCACATAACAAGCGCCGCGTCGGCCTGGGCTTCACCGGGCTGGGCGACGCGCTGGTGATGCTGAACCTGCGCTACGACAGCGAAGCCGCCCGCGAGGAGGCGCGCCGGATCAGCGAGTTGATGCGCGACGCAGCCTATGCGGCATCGAGCGATCTGGCGGTCGAGCGCGGCGCCTTCCCGCTGTTCAATGCCGACCTGT
>CANFIC010000475.1 GCA_947446685.1 Burkholderiales bacterium | reverse complement strand
TGCTCCAGGTTTCGCCACCGTCGCTGCTGTAGGCCCAGCTGGCATCCGATTCAAGCGAGCCGACATTGATCAGGCCGGAGTTGCTGATACCGTCACTCGAGCCGGAACCCGCATCGCTGGCCAAGGTGATGGTCGGTGTTGCGACTGCCGTGTCGAGTGTGAAGCTGAAGGCATCGCTGGCTGTTGAGACATTGCCTGCCGCATCGGTCTGGCGGACCTGGAACTTGTTCAAGCCTTCGCTGGCGCTGAAACTGCCGCTCCAGACGCTGCTGCCGTCGATCAGGTACTCGAGCGTGGCGCCCGTCTCGAACGCGCTCAAACTCAAGGTCGCGTCATTGGAGATCTTGTCATCACCATTGCCGCTGTCGGTCTTCAGGCTGACCGACAGCTGGGCTGTCTGGGTGTCGAGCGTGAAGGTATAGGCCGCACTGGATGCAGAAATATTGCCTGCCAGATCGGTCTGGCGCAGATAGACGGTGTTGAGGCCTTCTTCGAGTTCGAAACTCAAAACCCAGTTCGATGCATCACGGCTGTATTCGACCGTTGCACCCGTTTCGGCCACGGGCACCAAGGTCTTGACGTTGGTCGTACTGCCATCGGCGATCGACAGGGTCGGTGCCGACGGACTCGTGTTGTCGATGGTGATCGCAGCAGCCGACACAGCGGACACCAGGGTGGTCACCCCACCAGTTTCGATGGACTGTCTGACCTGGATGGATCCCGCCGCGTAGCTATTGTTAGCGGTCAGGTTGAACAAGCCGCTGCTGCTGCCCGTGACCCAGGTGGTACCACGGTCAAGGCTGTACTCCCAAGTGGAATCGGGATCGATGTCGCTGACGCTGATTTCGCTGTCGGAGCTGATGCCATCGGTGTCGCTGCTGCCGCTGTCGGTTGACAGTGCAAAGTTGATCGTACTCATGTCATCGCGCTCAAATAGGTCTTTTTTCGACTCAGCGTTCGGTTGCGGCCGAACTCAAGCCGCTGAGCACCGGGTACATCACATAGGAGATAACGCTGCGCTTGCCGACGACGATTTCGGCGCTCAGCGTCATGCCTGGAATCAGTTGAGTCTGTTGGGGCAAATGGCGCAATTCATCGGCCTTGACCTTGGTGCGGCCGACATAAAAAGCCGGCTTGGCGGCGCCGGTGCCGGCATCGCGGGTGAAGGCGTCTTGGCCGACCCGCTCGAGGCTGGCGTTGATCAGGCCATGCTTCTGGAACGGAAACGCGTCGATCTTCAGTCGCACCGGGTCGAGTAACTTGACGAAACCGATGTCCTGCGAATCGATCTGGATTTCGGCTTCCAGCGGCACGCCCAGCGGCACCAGGGTGAACATCTGCTCCGATTCACGCACCACCGATCCGGTCGAGCGGTTGGCTGCCACCTCGAGCACTACCGCGTCAGCAGGCGCCACCAATTCGATCAAGCGGCTGCGCCGTTCGGCCTTGTTGACCTGTTCGGCCACCGCGCTGCGCTCGCGCCGTACCGCCACCAGTTCCTCGGTCGACTTCTGGCGCCAGTCCTTGATGAAGCTGAGCTTTTCGCCTTCGGCTTCAGCCAGTTGTTTCTTGATTTCCTGCGCCCGGTTGCGGGTGGCCAGCATGTCGCGCTCGACTTCCTGGCGCCGCTCGCGGCTTTCCAGCAGCTTCAGCTTGGACTGAAAATTCTGCTGCGTCAGCTCTTCGTTCATGGTCTCGATTTCGCGCAGCGAAGTGACCCGCACTTCGAGCGAGCTGAGCTCGCCCTGGTTGGTCGTCAGCGCGGCCTTGAGCCGGCCGATGCCGTCATCCAGGCGCTGCAACCTGGCCTGATAGCTGGCTTGACGGTCGGCTTGCAAGCTCGATTGCAAGGCCTCGTCACGGTTGCGGCTCTGGCCGCCATAGGCTTTGCCGGCCTGTTCCTGGTTCAAGCGATGCAGTTCAGCATCGAGGCTCTTCAACCGATCCTGGGCCTGGGCCAGATCGGCGGTGACAAAAGTCGGGTCGAGCACGGCCAGCACCTGGCCTTTGTTGACCACCTGGCCGGCGCGCACATTCAAGGCCGTGATCTGCGCCGTCTCGAAGGACTGGATGACGATATTGGGCTCTTGCGTCACCAGCTTGCCGCGTGCGCTGACGACGGTGTCAATTTCGAACAACGTGGCCCAGAGCACCGCAGAAAGCACCATCCCCAGCAGCAGATAAAGCGTGACCGTCAGCCCGCCCGGCAACTGCCGGCGCTCGAGCTCGTCCGGGTCGGGCAAATAGGCGACGGCCCAGGTCTTGTCTTGACGTTTTTTGCTGTCCATGGGCTTCACAGATGGGTGGTTTGCTGGTTCCAGAGCTGCGTGTATGGCTCGCAGCGCCCCAGCAGTTCCGAATGGCGCCCGGCATCGGCCAGCCGGCCCTGTTCGAAGACGAAGATGCGGTCAGCCTTGACCAGCGTCGACAGCCGGTGGCTGACGATCACCACTGTGCGGCCTTCGGCGATACGGCCCAGATTGCGCATGAAGATTGCCTCGCTTTCGGGGTCGAGCGCGCTGGCGGCTTCGTCGAGGATCAGGATGCGCGGCTCGGGCAGCAAGGCGCGGGCAATCGCCAGGCGCTGGCGCTGGCCGCCCGACAGATTGCCAGCGTTTTCTTCCAGCATCGTGTCGTAGCCCTGCGGCAGGCGTTCGATGAATTCATCGGCCCCTGCGGCCTGCGAGGCGGCGACGATGGCCTCGAAGCTGGCGTCAGGCCGGCCCATCGAAATGTTCTCGCGCACCGTGCCGCGGAACATGAAGTTGTCCTGCAACACCACGCCGATGCTGCGGCGCAAATGGGCCAGGTCGATCTCGCGGATGTCGACCCGGTCGAACCGGATCACGCCTTCCTGCACCGGATAAAGGCCCTGGATCAGCCGCGTGAACGTGGTTTTGCCCGAACCGCTGCGCCCTACCACGCCGACGACGGTGCCCGGCTCGATGTCGAGCGAGACCCGGTCGAGCGCCGTGATCGCAGCGCCCGGATAACGAAAGCTGACGGTATCAAGGC
>CANFIC010000474.1 GCA_947446685.1 Burkholderiales bacterium | reverse complement strand
GTCGCCGTCCATCGAGCCGAAGTTTCCCTGGCCGGTCACAAGCGGATAGCGCATTGAGAAATCCTGCGCCATGCGCACCATTGATTCGTAAACCGCGCTGTCGCCGTGCGGGTGGTACTTGCCGATCACGTCGCCGACGATACGGGCCGACTTCTTGTAAGGCCGGTTCCAGTCGTTATTGAGTTCGTGCATCGCAAACAGGACGCGCCGATGCACGGGTTTGAGTCCGTCTCTTGCGTCTGGCAATGCCCGGCCGACGATCACGCTCATGGCGTAATCGAGGTACGAACGCCGCATCTCCTCTTCGAGGCTGATCGGTAATGTTTCCTTGGCAAACTGGGTCATGCGCTTGGCTCGGCTCGCGCCCTCTCAGGCGGGCCTGCATCGTTGAGAACAGGAACGGCGATTCTAAAGGCCTTCGGTTGTAGCCGCAGCACAACAATGTCCCAAGACTGAAGAACAGACCGACTGATCCGGGGCTAGGGAGGCTTGCCTCTATGGCACAATGGTCTGGTCCCTGGGAGAGATTCGCAATACGGCTGATCTCCTGAGGTTTTTCAAACACCGGACGTTCGCAGGCCAACTGCGGCATTCCATGAGAGGAGAATCATGAAGAAATTGAATCAAGTGGCGTCGCTCTTCGCTGTTGCAGTGCTTGTGTCTTCTGGCGCTTTTGCGCAAACAGTCGACAACTGGCGTGGCACAGACGGCACCTTAGTGAAGAATGGCAGCGGCGATTGCTGGCGTGATTCCAGCTGGACCCCGGCAACTGCCGCCCAGGGTTGCGATGGCGCGATCAAGCCGGTTCCAAAAGTCGAGCCGAAGCCAGCCCCGCCTGCACCAGTGGTCGTGCCGCCTGCAGCGCCGAAGGTTGTCGCTCCACCGCCACCGCCACCGCCTGCACCGCCAGCGCCAGTGAGCGAGAAGGTAACTTTTGCTGCTGACACCTTCTTCGACTTTGACAAGTCGGCCCTGAAGGCTGATGCCAAAGCCAAGCTCGATGATCTGGTTGCCAAGACCCGTGGTCTGAATCTGGAAGTCATCATTGCCGTGGGTCACACTGACTCCGTCGGCGCTGATGCCTACAACCAGAAACTGTCGGTAGCTCGTTCGGAAGCCGTCAAGGCCTATCTGGTCAGCAAGGGCGTCGAAAAGAACCGCGTCTACACTGAAGGCAAGGGCGAGAAGCAGCCAGTTGCTGACAACAAGACGGCCGAAGGCCGCGCCAAGAATCGTCGCGTTGAAATCGAAGTGGTTGGAACACGCAACCGCTAAGCTGACTGGCGCTGCGGCGCCAAGCTCAAAAAACCCCGCCTGGCGGGGTTTTTTTTCGACCCTGCATTTCTAATCCGTAATTTGCCTTATCAGCTACCATTCCCACCATGATCAATGCAGACCCTCAAGAGCTGGCCAAATTCAGTGACCTGGCCCATCGCTGGTGGGATCTCGACAGCGAGTTCAAACCGCTGCACCAGATCAACCCGCTGCGGCTGGACTGGATCTCCGGCCAATGCCTGTTGGCCGGCAAGGATGTGCTGGACGTGGGCTGCGGTGGCGGCATCCTGACCGATTCAATGGCTCGCCGCGGTGCCAAGGTGCTGGGTATCGATCTGTCGACCAAGGCGCTCAAGGTCGCGCAATTGCATGCACTTGAAGCCGGGACCGAAGGCGTTGACTACCGCGAAATCGCCGTCGAAGCGCTGGCCATCGAGCAACCGTCATCCTTTGATGTCGTCACCTGCATGGAAATGCTCGAACATGTGCCTGACCCGGCCTCGGTCGTGCAGGCCTTGGCGACGCTGGTCAAACCGGGTGGCTGGGTGTTCCTTTCGACATTGAACCGTAACTTTAAGTCGTTCATGCAAGCTATTGTCGGAGCTGAATATTTATTGAAAATGCTGCCTGTCGGTACCCATGAGTATGCGCGGTTCCTGCGGCCGTCTGAGCTGGCGCAGTTCTGCCGCAATGCCGGCTTCAATGTGCAGGCCAGTCGCGGCCTGAGCTACAACCCGTTGACCCAACGCTACAGTCTGGGCAGCAATACCGACGTCAATTACATGCTGGCCTGCCGCAGGCCGAGTGAACCGCAGTGACCGCACGTTACGACTTGATCTGATTTAGAATACGAGTTCTGGGGCCGACCTGGTTTCGACGTGGGTGCGGATCCGGAGTAGGGCATGCCGAGCACCAGTTCGCTCGTAAAACCACTGGAAACAAAGTAACTGCAAACGACTCTACGTTCGCACTCGCCGCTTAAACGCGGTTGAGCTTCTCAACGGCAGGCCAATGGGCCGGGCTCAAGTCGCAAGACCGAAAGCTGAGAAGTCATACACATTGGCTGGTTCTGTGTCGGGTCACTCGATACAGGACAAGATCAAGTGACTGGCGGGAAAGGTAGCGTGCCGCTGCGCGACCATACCGTAAGATTCAAATCAGACGGCTAAGCATGTAGAACTGCCCGGTGATGGCTTGCGGACGGGGGTTCAATTCCCCCCGGCTCCACCATTTGAAGGTCCGCCAAGGTGCGGAGAAGTCCAAAAAGCCCTAAGTAATCAACGACTTAGGGCTTTTTTCTTGTCCGTTGAGGTGCGCTGAAGTTTGGGGGCATCCGGTCAAGGGTGGGGGCAACTTTGGGGGCAGCTCTATAATTTGGGGCAGGGCGCTTGGTTGTTGCCCCCAATAGAAGGAGATGCCCCCATGGCTAAAGACAAACTCTCTGATCCGCTGATCCGCAATGCCAAGCCCGGCGAGAAGGCTCAAAAGCTGTTTGATGGCGGCGGACTTTATCTGGAGTTGCAACCCAGCGTGGCCGACCTGGCGCGCTCGGTCTTCATGTTCACCCGGGTAAGCCACCGCCGCCCCTAAGTGAAGCCGGCGACGGCAAGCGGGGCCGCCCACTCTGCCTTATGCGGCCGCGGCCTGCCCAGCCAGCACTTGCACCACCGCCTCGCGCACGGCGCGCTCGACGTCACCGCGCCGGTAAGCCAGGCGTTTGGTCTCGGCGGCATCGGGCTCG
>CANFIC010000473.1 GCA_947446685.1 Burkholderiales bacterium | reverse complement strand
CTGTGTCTTTAGGTGCGCGAGACACTCCTGGCGCAATGATTCATTGGCTCGTCCGACTGAAATCGGATGTACCCAATCAGGCTCAACTTGTACTAAAGGTAGCCGACCTTCTGCCGCCATCCAGAATTGCCAAAACCTGAACCAACGACCGTAATAGGGGACGTGCTGCAATAACCAAGTCATACCAGGCTTGATGTCGTGATGATAGGTGGGTGTAGGCAGCAACCAAGGCGGATTGCGCTGAAAGATAGTTAACTCTGCTACTTGATCCACGATGGCCGGCACAATCTGGTAAGCACTTGCGCCAGTGCCTACCACCGCTATTTTTTTGCCTTTGAGGTCGATATTTTCTGGCCACATAGCCGAATGGACAGACTTGCCCTTAAAGGATTCACGCCCTTCAATGGCTGGAAAACTTGGACGGTTGAGTTGCCCAACGGCCGTAATAATTACATTGAACTTTTTTTCTGTCACGTTGCCTGAAGCGTTGCGGGTCCGAATGCTCCATAAGCCTACAGATTCGTCGTAAATCATGGAAACCACTTCGATTTCGAAATGGATGCGATCGCGAATTTGTGCCCCTTCAGATACGTGCGCCAAATATTCTTGAATTTCTGGTTGACGTGAAAATTGCTGTGGCCAGTCTTGCTTTTGCGCGAATGACAAGCTGTAGGCGAAATTGGGTGTATCCAGCCGACAGCCTGGGTAAGAATTTTCCCACCACACTCCGCCGACCTCGGGGTTCTTCTCGTACACAGTAAAGTCGACACCCGCTTGCTTTAAGCGATAAGCTGCAGCAATTCCCGAAACCCCGGCACCAATCACCGCAACTTGAAATTCAGTTTCTGGTGCAATTTTTGACTTGTGCCACTCGGGCGCTCCGGCATCTTTTGGAATTCCCAATTCATGCCGCAATATCGGTAGGTAACTTTCATTAGAGTCCTTGATTAAGAATCGCATGATCCTTTCCAAGTCATCCGTCGACGGAATGCTAGGTTCAGGGCAGCCCGCATTCCGATAGGCGATAAGTTTTTCGACTATTAATGTACGCGCTTTCGTTTGGGCTTCTAAGCTCATTCCGCCCTGCGGCGACATGGTGGAGCTCATGGGTGGGGTGGGTGGTCGCAGATCTTCGCTTAAAAGTGCATCATCACCTGTGAGCATGGCTACTGCGCAAAGTAAGGCTGGTAAATCAGCCTGAGCCACAGCATCTTGGATGTCTATGTCTGACAAGCTGATGGGGTGAACCAGGTCAAAATCTTTTAGATTTTTTAGCTCTGAAGCGGTGTCAGCATTTCGATGCTCTGTGACAGTAGTCATGGATTTTGCATTCTTGATATGAAAACGAAGGCAGTCTCATATTGATTTGGTGTGTCATGTCAACACTTTCCAAACTTCATATGCCACGTAAGAAAATTGGATTTGTACGTACACAAATCATCAGAGTACGTACGATTTGTCTTGACTGTACAAAAACTAGAATGAAATGTAACCCTATCGTTTTCCCTAGCGACACTGTTTGAATCAGGGGGTGACTCCAAAAATGGAGCATTAAGGCCGTTTACTCACCGGCGCGCCGGAATGATCATCACTCAGGTTTCTCGCGCCACTAACCGCAATAGAAGATGCCTACTTTGCCTTTAGCGTTATCTTTGATGTTGCCAATGAACTGTGTGCAGTGGCCGGGTGCGACGACATCGGGCAAGAAGTGAATCGGCGCATCACAACGATGAATGAAAAAATCAACCATTTCCGGCAAAGCATGGGCCACTGAGGAGGCGATATTTTCGTTGACGCAATCGGGCGCAAAGGCGCGGACATCGGCCAACCAGCCCTCAGGCTGTTCGTCAATGCCTGATGCACGTTGAAGCTGTGATCCCGCCGCTGGGAACAAACCACCGCTGATGGCAAAGTTGTTGGGTGACTGCGCCATTGGGTCGATCAGCACGACTTGAAGACCCCGTGCTTGGACCGCGAGCGCGACGGTCATACCGGCGGCTCCGGCACCAAGTATCACTGCATCAGTTGTCATACGTCATCCCCGATCCGTCGATCTATGGATTGGTGCAAGCTTCGGGACGCCGCGGCATACGCCTCGGATAGCACCTTAGAGTCCATTAGGTAGATAAGGAAATCGGCGCCAGAATTAACCCATTCGTGTGCCTCGTCGACTGAATTTAAATACATGCCGCAGCGTAAGCCGGCGCGGCGCGCGGCTCGCATAATTTCGTCAATGGCGGCCCTTACTCGGGCATGTGTAGGCTGGCCATGTAGACCCAATGCCGTTGCCAGATCACCAGGCCCTGGCATGATCGCATCTATGGGCGATGCGGCGAAAATAGCTTCGAGATGCGGAATGACTTCAATATCTTCGATCAATCCGATGCCAAGTACTGAAGCGTCGGCATGTTGAACATACTCAGCGAACGGCGCTAATCCATAGCCAGCGGAACGCACGCCGGTACAACTTGGACGTTTGCCGTTCGGGGCAAAACGCAAGTTTTCAGCAAACAGCCGACTAGCCTCGATATCTCTCCCAAAGTGTGGAAAGACTATCCCGTCAGCACCGCTGTCCAACACCCTACCGATGACGCCGCCATCGAAATTTGGTACTCGTACCAAGGCTGCGATATCAACAGCAGCAGCGGCGCGGAGATGTCCTTCTACATCACGCAGTTCAAGGGAAGTGTGCTCCATGTCAATCAGAGCAAAGTCGAATCCGGCGCGACCGACAGTTTCTACCACTGCCGCATCGCGTGAAAAAATAAAAGTTCCAATCGGGATCTCATCATTAGCCCAACTGTTGCGAATGCGGTTTACTTTCAATTGATAAGCATTTCTCTGTTGGTCTCGGTCCATTGCTATCCTCTTTTCGTTGAATACATCTACTGCTCTGCAAACTTTATCTTGTCGTGTCGCTGGTTGCGGCGCAGCATTGATCACCTATGTGAAATATGAAGCTGCAAATGTGAATAGAAGACCAATACAAGCTACATTGAATTGAGAGCAAATTTAAAGCGCTTGCGTCGAAATAAATTTTGGTATGTG
>CANFIC010000472.1 GCA_947446685.1 Burkholderiales bacterium | reverse complement strand
GTGGACATGATGTTCGAACAGATGTATGCAGCCATGCCGTCGATCAAGGGCGGCCGACTGCGCGCGCTGGCGATCACCAGCAAGACCCGCTCGCCCTTGGCGCCCGACATCCCGACCATGGGCGAGGCTGGTTACCCGGCGGTGGAAGTGCTGAACTGGCAGGGCATCGTCGGCCCCAAGGGCATGCCTGCAGAGATCATCAGGATCCTCAACGCTGCCGGCAACAAGGCATTGCAGGACCCTGAGTTGCGCGCCACCATGCTGGCGCAGGGTAACGAAATCGCTGGCGGTACGCCCGAGCAGTTTGCAGCGCTGATCAAGGCCGAGGCGCCGCGCTGGGGCAAGGTCGTCAGGGATGCGAGGATCGATCCGGAATGATGCTTGGCTAGGCTGCTTTTCGGGCGCGAAGCTGCAAGCAAGTGAAAACAAGGAGCGGCCCGAAGCATGATCGACGCCAAGACCTTCCGCATCGATGGCCGCGTGGCCCTGGTCACCGGCAGTTCCACCGGCATTGGCCTGGCGCTGGCGAGTGGCCTTGCTCAGGCTGGTGCGACGGTGGTGCTGAATGGCCGAGATGCATCTCGTCTGGCTATTGCCGCAGAGGCTTTGCGCAGCGAAGGCCTGTCGGTCCATCAGCGAGTTTTCGATGTTTGCGATGCCGATGCGGTCAGCACTGCAGTGGCCGACATCGAAGCCACCATCGGCCCCATCCATGTGCTGGTGAACAACGCCGGCATGTCCCGCCGCGGCCAATTCCAGGACATCAAGGCCGCCGACTGGCGCGCCGTGCTGTCCACCAACCTCGACAGCACCTTCATCGTCGGCCAGGCGGTAGTGCAGTTCATGCTGGCGCGCAGGGCGGGCCGCATCATCAATGTCTGCTCGGTGATGAGCGAAGTCACCCGCCCCGGCACCACCGCCTATGCCACCAGCAAGGGCGGGCTGAAGATGTTGACCAAGGGCATGGCGGTGGATCTGGGGCCGCATGGCATCACCGTCAATGGCATCGCGCCTGGCTACTTCCGGACCGAATTGACCGCCCCACTGGCGAATGACGAAAAGGCCAGCAGCTGGATTGCCGGCCATACGCCGGTGGGCCGCTGGGGCGAACTTGAAGAACTGGCACCAGCCGTCGTCTTCCTGGCCAGCGATGCCGCCCGCTATGTCAACGGTCATGTGCTGGTGATTGACGGCGGCATGACCGCCACCTTGTAGCAATGCAAACTCAGCCTGGTGATCCTGATGAAGGATCCAGGTGCGGAATGATCCACAGGAAAAATATGCAACCAGCCCTCATCCGTTGCGCCGTCATCCTGGGCCTGTATGGCTCGATCACTGCAATGGCACAAACGGCCTCCCAGCCAGCCGCGCAAGGCTATCCGAATCGACCGATCCGCATGGTGGTGCCCTACACGCCAGCCGGCGCTACCGATCTGGTCGCAAGGCTGGTTGCCGACCGGCTGACCGCCAATGCAGGCTGGGCTTTCGTCATCGACAACAAGCCAGGTGCGGGCGGCAATATCGGCCTGGACCTGGTGGCCAAGTCCAAGCCCGATGGCTACACGCTGGGGCTGGCGCAGACCGCCAATCTGGCGATCAACCCGGCGCTCTATGCCAAGATGCCTTACGAGGCATTGAAGGACTTCACGCCGATCGCCTTTGTCGCGATGCAACCGGTGGTCGTGGTCGTGCGCAGCGAATCACCGTTCCGGAATCTGGCTGAATTGATTGCGGCTGCCAAGGTCGGGGCCTTGACGATGGCTTCGGCTGGCAATGGCACGGTCGGACACCTCGCCGGTGAATTGCTGGCAAGGCGCGCCGCTTACCGGATGACCCATGTGCCCTACAAAGGCGCTGCGCCGGCGATCACCGATCTGCTTGGCGGGCAGACCGATTTCATGCTGCCGACGCCGCAGGCAGCGCTGCCGCTGATCAAGGGCGGCAAGCTGCGCGCATTGGCTGTCACCTCGGCCAAAAGGCTGCCAGTGCTCGGCGATGTGCCGACCGTGGCCGAAGCCGGTTATCCAGGCTTCGAGGCCAGCGACTGGAAAGTCCTGGTCGGTCCTGCCGGCCTGGCGCCGGAAATGGTCGAGCGCATCCACAGCGAAGTGGAAAAAGCGCTCGGCAAGACCGAAACGCTGGCCCGGCTGCTGGCCGATGGCAGCGCGCCGATGCTGGGCACGCCAGAGCAATTGGGGCAATTCCTCAAGGCCGAACATGCCCGCTGGGGCGCCGTCATCAAGGACGCTGCGGTCAAGCTCGACTGAGGCCTTGAAGGCAGGCATCGGGCCGGACATTTATAGTCAGGCTGAACAACCTGGCTTCATTGCTCCCGTTCCGGGCGAGCGAGCGGCCAAGGCAGAGGCGACCTTGACACATTCCATCCCATCCATTCAAGCTGAACCGGGCCGTTTTGGCAGCGGACAAGCGGTCCGCCGTCTCGAGGACGACGCCTTGCTGACCGGTCGCGGCCAGTTCGTTGACGACATCAGCCCGGCTGGGCAATGCCATCTGGTCTTCCTTCGCTCACCCTATCCACATGCGCGCATCTTGTCGGTTGACACCCTGGCCGCGCAGGCCATGCCCGGCGTACTGCTGTTGCTGACCGGTGCCGATCTGGTGGCGGCAGGCGTCAAGCCGCTGGCTGGCTCGATTGGCTTCAAGCGCGCCGATGGCTCGCGCAGTGCAACGCCGGCGCGGCTTGCCTTGGCCCATGAGCGCGTGCGCTTTGTCGGCGAGCCGGTGGCAGCTGTTGTTGCCAGCAGCTTGCAGCAAGCCCGCGACGCGGCCGAAGCGATTCAGGTCGACTATGAAGAGCTGCCGATGGTTGTCGATGTCATGGCGGCGACCGCGCCCGGAGCGCCGATGTTATGCCCGCAAGCGCCGGACAATGTTGCGGCTGAAACCCGCTATGGCAACGTGGCCGCGACGGCTGCAGCATTTGCCGGCGCCCGCCATGTCGTCAGCCTGGACCTGGTGAACCAGCGGCTGGTCCCGCTTACCCTCGAGTCCCGTTCGGCGCTGGCGGCATTTGATGCCGTTACCCAGC
>CANFIC010000471.1 GCA_947446685.1 Burkholderiales bacterium | reverse complement strand
GGTCATCCAAGCGCAGCCCCGTGCCATCATGAAGGCCACTAGGTTCTCCAGTTCCTCCATAGTACCTAAGCGCTTCATCGGGTTGAGTTCGCGCAGTTGCTCTGTGCGTGCGCTAGGCATGAGGCGGGCTACTGCCCCCTCGGTCGGGATCAGTCCAGGTCCGACCGCGTTGAGCCGGATACCATACTTTCCCCACTCAATCGCAAGCGATTTCGTCATCGCGCAGACAGCGGCTTTCGACATCGTGGACGGTACGACGAACGGCGCGCCATTGACTACGCCCGTGCTCACGATGGATAGCACAGACCCAGCGGCTTTTTCCGCTATCCAGCGCCGGCCAACCTCGTGTGTAAGGTAGAAAGTACCGTGCATCACCGTGCTTGCTACAGCATCGAAACCGCGTGGACTGAGACGTTCGGTCGGCGAAATGAAATTGGCGGCCGCGTTGTTGACGAGGCCCGTAAGGCCACCTTGCGACCAGATGGCATCACACATCGACGCGATAGAGGCTGCATCGCGAATGTCAACCACATGTGCGGATATTTTCCCACCGATGGAATTGGTCAGCTTCGCGACCGCTTCGTCCAAAACGGACTTGCGGCGACCACAAATATGCAACTGTGCGCCCAAGCGCATCAGTTTCCCAGTGATTGCTAAGCCGAGTCCGCTGCCCCCGCCGCTGACTAAAATGATTTCGCCATCAAGCAGATTTTTCTCAAACATATTCATTCTCTAACTAGCAGTCTGGATGACGTGGGAGGCCGCTTCAGCAACTGGGTCCTGAGGTGCAGTGTATGAAGCTGCGATGCCGCGCGCGAACAACGCCTGAGTCTCTTCCCCTGTGTAACCAAGTTCGGCCATGAGTTCTATGCTGTGCTCACCAAGCTCTGGCGCGAGGCGAGTCACTTGCTGAGGCGAGGCGCTGAAGTACGCCGTCGGCCGCAGCGTGCGGATCTCACCTTGCGTCGGGTGCGTCATGGTCTGGAACAGCTTGACTGCTTTGAGTTGGGGGTGCTGGGGCAACTCTTCCAATGAGTACATTGGGGTGGCAGCAATATCAAGTTTTTCGAATAGTGACATCCACTCAATTGTCGTTTTATGCGGCGTAATTTCAGCCATCGCGGCATAGAGCTTTCCGCTTCGCGCGTTGACGTCTGTCTTGCTGACGATGCCAAGCTGGCCCAGCATGTCTGGCTGTCCTACCGCATTGAAGAACAACCGCCACTGGTCCACCGTGTACGGGAGAGCGGACATATGGCCATTCTTTGTCTGCAGCAGCCGACGGCCGCCCGACATGATGCGCTGGTAGCCGGCGGGCTCCGTGCAAGGTTCAAAACTCAGGCCGCCCATGTGTTCCGCTAGCATGAAGTCGACGACGGTTTCAAACATTGGAACTTCGACATACTGCCCTTCCCCCGTACGCTCGCGGTGCACCACGGCCGCCATAACTGCGATGACGACCGCAAGCGCCGCCGTCTTGTCGGCAATCAGCGTCGGCATAAAGTCAGGCTGGCCGTGCTGCTGTCCCACTAGGCTGGCGATGCCGCTCGCCACCTGGATGATGTCGTCGAATGCGGGTCGGTCGCAATGTGGCCCTTCCTGAGAAAAACCGGTCGCAGCGCAGTAAATGATGCGCGGGTTAATCGCCTTAGCCGCTTCGTAACCAAGGCCGAGCCGCTCAATGCCTGCCACGCGGATGTTGTGCACAATCACATCGGCAGTTGCAATGAGCCGCTTGGCGATTTCCACGCCCTCTGGCGTCTTGAGGTCGACCGCAAGGGATCTTTTGTTTCGGTTCATCGCAAGAAACATTGAACTCAGGCCGTCGTCACGAACGGTGCCGTTCGCCCGCGTGAGATCCCCTGCGATAGCCTCGATCTTGATTACGTCCGCACCGTGATCACCAAGAAACCGGGTCGCCAAAGGGCCTAGAACTATGGAAGTGAAATCAAGTACTCGCAAACCGTGCAGAGCGCCAGGCCGCAATTTTTCCGGGGCAGGCGGGCCATCTTCGTTGAATTGTGTCATTCCCCGAAATGTACAGATTCAATTCAAGGATGAATAGTGAATATTTCAAGTCACAATTCATTCAAATTTAGAATCCATTGCATGACACTTAAGCAACTTCAAGCCTTCTATTGGGCCGCCAAGCTTGATAGCTTCTCAATAGCTGCTGACAGGCTTTTCATATCGCAGTCTTCATTATCCAAGCGAATTGCTGAACTTGAATACTCACTAGACAAGGAACTATTCGACCGCTCCGCCAGGCGAGCGGTGCTTACGCGGGAAGGCGAAATGGCGCTGACTAGCGTCAAGTTGATTTTGGATACCGAAAGTGAGCTGCGCGGAAAACTTAAACCCGGCAGCGATTTAAGAGGCAACTTGCGGATTGGAATAGGAGAGCTGACGGCGGCAACTTGGTTCCCCCGGTTTGTAGCGCGCATCGCGATCGAGCATCCAGGCTTGCTGGTTGACCCACAAGTAGGACAGGGGCGCTCAATGGAGGTCGATGTCGAGCGCGGGATCTTGGACTGCGCGGTGATTGCTGGGCTTCCAACACGGCCATCCATCGTGTCACAACAGCTACCGAGCGTTGAATTTTCGTGGATGGGATCGCCAAGACTCGCGGTGACGGGTCGTACCATTACGCCCTCTTTGCTTCGTGACTACCCGGTACTAACGTTCGCCGCTCCCTCAGGGCAGGCGCAGCTGTTTAACGATTGGCTGACTACCAATGGGGCCCAGGTCGACCGTGTCAGCAGTTGCAACAGCATTCACACTATCGTAGAGCTGGCGATAGCGGGACTTGGTCTGTGTCTTTTGCCAAGGCAGCACCTTCAACCTGTACTCGCACGTAAGCTGCTCGTGGAGTACAAGTGTGTGCCAGCATTCCCGGCGCTGAACTACCGGCTCATATGGCGACACGACGACTCACGCGGCCTCATACAGACCGTGCGTTCGCTCGTCATGAAGGAAGTCAATTTCGACCTGACCACGCCCCTTTGGGGAGGATGATCTAAGGCCTACGGCAGAGTCAGTCAGGTCCCACTGAATATCGGCGTACGGCG
>CANFIC010000470.1 GCA_947446685.1 Burkholderiales bacterium | reverse complement strand
CCTCGGAGAGTCATCGCCGCTGGCTACTTGCCATCCGTTCGGCTTGGGCCCGATGCTCGACGGGATGTTTTTTCAAAGCAATTTCGGCATCGTCACCAGTGCCTGTTTCAAGTTGCTGCCTCGACCACCGGTTCAAGTGGGCGTGTCGCTGGCGCTGCGTCATGAGTCTGACCTTGGCCGCTTCGTCGATGTGCTGGCGCAGCTCAAACGCGAACGGGTGATGGGCGGCGTCACCCATATCGGCAACAAGGCGCGCACTCGCTCGAGCTTGATGTATGGCGTCAGCAATTATCTGGAAACTCACTGCGGGATGACAGGCGCGGCGCTTGAGGCCGGGGCTGCGGGAGCCTTGGCCATCATCGCGCCCAATGAATGGACGAGCCTTGGAGGCATTGCGGGTACAGCCCGGCAGGTTCGTGCGGCCTTGGCCGAGGTCAAGGCAAGGACGGGCAAGCTGGCGCGGATGATGGTCGTCGATGACTTCAGGCTGGACCTGGGCTACAGGGTGCTACATCCGCTGAGATTTATTCCCTGGTTGCGGGCCAACGCTGCGGCGATTGCGGCAACTCGTCCGCTGCATGGTTTGGCATCGGGCAAACCCACGGATGCGCCAGTCGACAATTTGCTCTGGAAGTTCGGGCGCCCTGACTTGCCGGCTCCCCAGCTTGACGAATCGAACTGCGGCATGCTTTTCATCAGCCCGGCGCTGCCGATGGACGGGAACTTTGTCACCGGCTTCATCAGGGCGATGAATTCAGTCGCCCGCGAGCATGGGCATGAGCTTTACATCACGATCAATATCGAAACTGAAAGTTCGATGGTCGCGGTCACCAACCTGCTGTTCGATCGTTCGGTGGCCGCCGAGCTTGATCGCGCCAAGCGTTGCGCCGATGCCCTTTATGCCTGCATCACCGCACACAAACTCGACGTCTATCGGGCACGCACCGACATGATGGGCGATGTGGTTGATCCCTATTCTGACTATTGGCAGACTGTCAGGCATTTGAAATCTGTCTTTGACCCCGACAACATTATCTCGCCCGGGCGCTACAACATCGCTGATTGATAATTTCAGGACGATCCAATCCTCGCCCAATAGTGAAACAAGATAAGCACCTTCGGAAATTCCAAGAGTTTTCGGAATCAGGAAAAATATCTTCATGAACATGCAGTTTTCGTGAATTTATGCCTTGTTTTCAGGCCAGGTTCCTGAGCCGATATTTCGGACATGGAACCTGTTTTTTATGCGCGGGGATATTTTCGGTATTCGGGAGAATTCGTCACCCCCGGCAAGCGGGTTGCCCGTAGTCAATTTCCCCGCGCTCCGGGGGTGTTCAGCGACTGGCTCTTGCGTTGAAATTCGCTTGCGGTCAGGGCTGAATCAGGCCCTGCAGCAAGTCGGGTTCGGAGCAGCATTCTGGCGATTGCTCCTTGGCTTGTTGCTGCACATCAGTCGCAAAGCAAAGCCGGGTAGCAACTGACAGGAGTCGTCTTGAAATATTTAAACGCCAACACAATGACTTATGGTTTCCGGCTGGGCGTTTGCGTCGCCATGATCAGTTGGCTGAGCGCTTGCGCGGGACTCAGTGACAACTATCCGGCAGCACCAGTTACGGCCTCAATGCAGGATTACAGTTATATCGTCGGCCCGGGCGACAGCATCAACATCATGGTCTGGCGCAATCCGGAGTTGTCGATGTCGGTACCGGTCCGTCCCGACGGAAAGATCTCGACACCCCTGGTCGACGAACTGGTCGCGCAGGGCAAGAATTCGATTGAAATTGCGCGCGATATTGAAAAGCAACTGGCTAAGTATGTCCGGGACCCTGTGGTGACTGTCATCGTGACCGGCTTTGTCGGGCCCTACAGCGAGCAGATCCGGGTGGTCGGCGAGGCGGCAAAACCGCAGGCCTTGCCCTACAAGCAGAAGATGACTGCGCTCGACGTGATGATTGCGGTGGGCGGGTTGACCGATTTTGCCGCCGGCAATTCGGCCACGATCCTGCGTTCGACCGATGGCAACAAGCAATATGTTGTGCGCTTGAAGGATCTGATCAAGCGCGGCGACCTCTCGGCCAATGTCGAGATGAAGCCGGGGGACATCCTGGTGATTCCGCAGAGCCTGTTCTAAGGCGAGTTGTCCAGCATCTGGCCATTTGGCCGGGTTCCTGGATCGTCCGATTTACCTTTCCAAACCCATCGATTGTGTCTGGCCGCATGGCCAGGGCATTCCCGTTTGCGCATCCAAGCTGAGGCTTTAGTTCATGGATTTGTTGATCGCGCAGTTGCTGGCCCTTGCCAAGCGAATGTGGAAGTACCGTTGGTCAGGCGTCATCGTTGCCTGGCTGGCCGGCATCGCTGGCACGTTGACCGTGAGCTTGATTCCCGACAGCTACGAGGCCAGCGCCAGAATCTATGTCGATACCCAGTCGATTTTGAAGCCGTTGATGTCGGGGCTGGCGATGCAGCCCAATGTCGAGCAGCAGGTGATGATCCTGAGCCGAACCTTGATCAGCCGGCCCAATGTTGAAAAATTGGTACGGATGGCTGATCTCGATCTCAAGAACCAGTCGAAGGTCCAGCAGGATGCCTTGATCGAGCGGGTGATGAAGAGCTTGTCGATCCAGAGTACGGCGCGCGACAACCTCTACACGCTGGCTTACCGGGATGCCGATCCGGAGAGCGCCAAGCGGGTGGTGCAGTCGTTCGTTTCAATTTTCGTCGAGTCGAGCCTGGGGTCGAGCCGCAAGGATCAAGTCGCTGCGACCAGCTTCATCAACGAACAGATCAAGAACTACGAGGCCAAGCTGAACGAGGCCGAGGCGAGGGTGAAGGACTTCCGCCTGCGCAATATCCAGACAATGGCGCCGGATGGTCGTGATGCAGCCTCGCGTCTGGGTGAAATGAGCGGCCAGCTTGAGCGTGCAAGGCTCGAATACCGGGAGGCCGTAAACGCTCGCGATGCTGCCAAGTTGCAACTGGACGGTGAGCGCAACCGTGCCAGCAGCACGATGCAAAGCCTGTTGCAGGAGTCGTCGCTGTCGGTGGCCACGCCCGAAATCGATGTCCGCCT
>CANFIC010000469.1 GCA_947446685.1 Burkholderiales bacterium | reverse complement strand
GCTGACCGGCAAGGCGATCAGGACGCCGACAAAGCCGAACAGATGGCCGAAGGCGAGCAAGGCGAAGATCACCATCAAGGGACTCAGCCCGATGCGCTCGCCGACCAGACGGGGCGTCAATGCAAAGCCTTCCAGCAATTGGCCCAGGCCGTAGATCACCGCAACGGCCAGGAAGCCATACAGACCGGTGAACTGCAGCAATCCGGCAAGCAGGGCCAGCAGCAGGCCAATGCCGAAGCCCAAGTAAGGGATGAACACCGCCAGTCCGGTGAAGATGCCGACCGGCAAGGCAAGATCGAATCCCGCCATGGCCAGACAAGCGCTGTAGAAGATCGCCAGCAAAAACATCACCAGCAACTGGCCGCGCAGGTATTGGCCCAGCATCTGGTCGCATTCGCGCAAAAAGCCGCCAACGCTGCCATGCAACCGAGGCGGCACCAAAGCCCAAGCGCGCTGCATCAACTGGTGCCAATCGAGCAGCAGATAGAACAAGACGACCGGCAACAGCACCGCATTGCCGACCAGGCCGAGCAGAAAACTGCCTCCAATGCGCGCCGAGCTCAATGCCGTTGCCATCCATTCTTCCAGGTTGGCGTCGAGATATTTCATCACGAAGGCCTTGATGCTGACCTGGTCAAGCGACAGCTGGATGCCGAACTGCTTCAGCCAGGGCGCCAAATGTTCGTTGACTGACTTGGCCAGCAGCGGAATTTGTTCACGCAACAGCGGCAGTTCCTTGCTGAGAATGGGGATCACCAGCAAGACCAGCATCAGCAAGGCCAGCAAGAGCAGCAACTCAACCAAGGCGGCAGCGAGGATGCGCGGCAAGCCGCGCCGCGCCAAGGCCTCGACCGCTGGCGTCAACGCATAGGCCAGCACGGCCGCGGCGATGAACGGCGCCAGCACCGGGCTCAGCAGCCAAAAGAGCAAGACGGCCGCAGCGGCCAGGCCGATCCAGGCCAGCATCAGATGGCGTTTGGCTTGGCGTTCCTCTGAGGAATGGTTCATCATGGCCCGGGCTGACTGCACAGCTTGATTGCCGGCAGCCAGCGCGATTCTAGTGGCGGCGCTGCGCTCAATGCAGCGGCGGCTTGCCAGACTGCTGCAAACGCTCCAGCAGCTGGCCCAGCGCCAGACGATCGGGGGCGCGTGGGGTCAGCGCCAGGTAATGGGCCAAATCCTGCGAGGCGGCAGGCCATTGGCCCAGCGCCTCCAGCAGCAAGCCCCGATCACGCCGCTCGGTCGGGTCCTCAGGCAAAAGCACCACCAGACGCTGTTGCACCGCCAATTGGCGCGGCAAGTCGCCCGTGCTGCGGTGGATCAGCTTCAGGTTGCGCAGCATGCGGGCGAGGATCTGCCGCGCTGGCGCCGCCTGCAAAAACCGTTCGACCGACAGCTCAGCAGATCCTGCGCGTTCGCCCAGACCCGCTAGCAACAGCTGTTCGAGTCGATCGCGCGACAGCGATTCGCCGGTCATCGGATCGAGCACCACATCACCAGCACCGAGCTTGAGCTTGACCAGAAAATGTCCGGGGAAAGAGACCCCATGGGCGCGCAATCCGAGTTGGGAAGCCAGCTCGATGAAGATCACCGCCAAGGTAACCGGAATACCGCGGCGGGTTGCCAGCACATGGTGGACATAGCTGTTGCCGGGCTCGTAATAGTCGTTCGCGTTGCCGGCAAAACCCTGCTCGTGATTGAAAAACTGCACCAGGGCGCGGAGCTTGTGCGCGGCGACCGCATCGGTTGGCAAGCGCTGCTTCAGACGCCGGGCCAGCTGATCGACAGCGGCCAGCTGGGCTTCGATGTCGAGCGAAGGGAACTCGTCCTGAGCGATCGCGGTCGCGGCTTCAAGCAGATTCAGACTCACGTCGTCGGCGACCAGCGTGGCGAAATAGGCCAGCGGCGTCGGCAGGTTCAGTGGCAGGAACTGGCTCATGTTCAGCCGCGCCTCATGAACTGGCGCGGCCTGATGCCGAGCAGTATCAGCGTGGCGAAATAGACCAGCGCCGATGCACAAAGGCTGGCGGCCATTGCCAGTGCGCGCCAACCTTCACTGGCGCCCAGCGCTATCCAGTCGAGCCTGGTGGCCAGCAGAAATTGCAAGCCGCCCATCAGCAAGCTGGCGAGCATGATGCGCAGCGCGAAGCCTATCCACCCCGGCGCTGGACGGTAAATTTCCAGCCTCAGCAAGCCCCGCAGCAGCCAGCCAGCATTGATCAGCGCGCCCAGACCGATCGACAAAGCCAAGCCAGCCACGCCCAGATAAGGCACGAAGGCTGCATTCATCAACTGGGTCAGGATCAACACCGTGATGGCGATCCGAACCGGCGTGCGCATGTCCTGCCGGGCATAAAACCCCGGCGCCAGCACCTTGATCGCCACCAGACCGAGCAAACCGAAGCCATAGCCCATCACTGCACTCGAAGTGCGCAGCACATCGGCAGCCTGAAATGCGCCGCGGTGGTAGAGCACGGCGACCATCGGCTGGGCAAAGACGAGCAGCGCCACCGCACAAGGAATGCTCAACAGGACGACCAGGCGCAGGCCCCAATCGAGCAGGGCCGAATAGCTCTCGACCTCGCCCTTGGCCTGGGCGGCCGACAACTGCGGCGTCAGCACCGCGCCGAGCGCGACGCCGAGCAAGGCGATCGGAAACTCCATCAATCGATCGGCATAAGTCAACCAAGAGGCGGCACCTGCGCCTACAAACAAGGCGACTTGAAGATTGATCAATAGCGACAGCTGGGCCACGCCAACACCGAGCAGCGCTGGCGCCATCTGGCTCAGCACCTGCTTCACGCCCGGATGCTGCCAGGCTTGTCGTAACCGGGTGGGCGAGCAGCCAAAACGCGGCAGCGCCCCGATGCGCATCAATGCCGGCACCTGCACGGCCAGTTGCAGCAAACCGCCGAGCATCACGCCGATGGCCAGTGCATAGATCGGCTGCCAGCCCCAAGCCTCGAGGCGCGGAACCAACAACCAGGCTGCGGCGATCACCGACAAGTTCAGCAGCACCGGCGTGGCCGCGGGAACCATGAAGCGCTTCCAGGTATTCAAGATGCCGGCCGAGAAG
>CANFIC010000468.1 GCA_947446685.1 Burkholderiales bacterium | reverse complement strand
CGGTGAGCTCGCGGATGATCAGGATATCAAGGCCGGCCACAAGTTCAGGCTTCAGGCTCGAGGCATGGGTCAGCTGCTCATAGCAGATCGCCGGACGGAAATTGGCAAACAGGCTCAGTTGCTTGCGCAGCCCGAGGATCGCCTGCTCCGGGCGCAGCGAACGCTCCAGCTTGTCGTATTTCCAGTCACCGACAGCGCCGAACAGGATCGCGTCGGCTTCCTTGGCCAGCTTCAGCGTTGCGTCCGGCAGCGGATGGCCAAATGCCTCGAAGGCCGCGCCGCCAACCAAGGCAGTTTCCATCTCGAAGGGCAGATCGACGGCCTTCAGAACCTTGACCGCCTCGGCCATGATTTCAGTACCGATGCCGTCGCCGGGCAGGATCGCAATTTTCATTTTCATTTCTTCCTTCAATTTTCAGATTTTTTGTCCATTGGCCGACTGGCCGCTGGAAAGACAAGTCGCCACCCTGCCTTCAAGCGCAAGGTGGATATGGGCAATTCGATCAGTTCATGCCCGCCATCGACCAGCATGGAGTTGGCTTCAGGCGATCAAGCGGTTGTTCAACCAGGGCTTGGTGACGATGCGCTGTGCCTCGAATGCCTTGATCTTGTCCGCATGGCGAAGCGTCAGGCTGATGTCGTCAAAACCGTTGACCAGGCAATATTTGCGGAACGCCTGAACCTCGAACGGCAGCTCGGCGCCATCGGGTTTGACCACCACCTGGCGCAGCAGATCGATGGTCAGCTGATAGCCCACAAAAGCTGCCGCTTCGTCAAAAAGCCTGGCCACCTGATCCGCAGGCAGTTTGATCGGCAGCAGACCGTTCTTGAAGCAGTTCTCGAAAAAGATGTCGGCAAAGCTCGGCGCGATCAAAGCGCGGAAACCATATTGTTCCAGGGCCCAGGGCGCATGCTCCCGGCTCGAACCGCAGCCAAAGTTGCTGCGCGCCAGCAGGACCGACGCGCCGGAGTAGCGGGCCTGGTTCAGCACGAAGTCGGGGTTCGGATGACGTGTCGAAGGGTCTTGGCCGGGCGCCCCCTGGTCCAGATAACGCCAGGCGTCAAACAGGTTCGGCCCGAAGCCCGAACGCTTGATCGACTTCAGGAACTGCTTGGGGATGATCGCGTCGGTATCGACGTTTTCGCGGTCCATCGGTGCGACCAGGCCCTTGTGTACGGTGAACTTGTCCATGCTTAAACGATCCTTCGAATGTCGACGAAATGGCCTGCCATGGCAGCCGCTGCAGCCATCGCCGGGCTGACCAGATGGGTGCGACCGCCAGCGCCTTGGCGGCCTTCGAAATTACGGTTGCTGGTCGATGCGCAACGCTCACCCGGCTCGAGCCGGTCGGCATTCATTGCCAGGCACATCGAGCAACCCGGCTCGCGCCACTCAAAGCCTGCGGCTTTGAAAACGACATCCAGCCCTTCAGCTTCAGCCTGCGACTTGACCAAGCCCGATCCAGGCACGACCAGGGCCAACAGCACATTGCTGGCGATCCGCCCGCCATTGCCGCCACCCATGCGGCGCACCACCGCCGCAGCCTCGCGCATGTCCTCGATCCGGCTGTTCGTGCAGGAGCCGATGAAGACCTTGTCGATGCGAATGTCGGCAATCGGTTTGTTTGGCGTCAGCGCCATGTATTGCAGGGCACGCTCGATCGCATCGCGCTTGGCCGGATTGCGCTCCTTGTCGGGGTCGGGTACCCGGTCCTCGATCGACAGCACCATCTCGGGTGACGTACCCCAGGTAACCTGCGGGCTGATCTGCGCCGCGTCCAGGGTCACCACGGCATCGAAATGCGCGTCGGTATCGCTGTGCAGGCCGCGCCAATAAGCCAGCGCCAGATCCCACTCGAGCCCGCCGATGAACCCGCCTGTCACCGGATCAGTGCCAGGGCTCATCGCCCGGCCTTTCACATAATTGATCGTCGTCTCATCAACGCCGATCAGCCCGGCCCTGGCACCCGCTTCGATCGCCATATTGCAGACGGTCATGCGGCCTTCCATGCTCAAGGCGCGGACGGCCGAGCCGGCAAACTCGATCGTGTAGCCGGTGCCGCCGGCCGTGCCGATGCGGCCGATGATCGCCAGCACCATGTCCTTGGCGGTGCAGCCCGCAGGCAGAACGCCATCAACCCTGACCAGCAGATTCTTGGCCTTGCGCGCCAGCAGCGTCTGTGTCGCCAGCACATGTTCGACTTCGGACGTGCCGATGCCATGGGCCAGCGCGCCGAATGCGCCATGGGTGGAGGTATGGCTGTCACCGCAGACGACGGTCATACCGGGCAAGGTCGCACCCTGCTCAGGTCCGATCACATGCACGATGCCCTGGCGCCGGTCATTCATCTTGAACTGCGTGATGCCAAGCCGGTCGCAGTTCTGGTCCAGCGTATCGATCTGCAGGCGCGAAATCGGGTCGGTGATGCCCAGCTTGCGGTCAGTCGTCGGCACATTGTGGTCGCTGACCGCCAGATTGCTCGACAAGCGCCAGACCTTGCGCCCGGCCAGATCGAGCCCTTCAAAGGCCTGCGGGCTGGTGACTTCATGCAGCAGATGCCGGTCGATATAGAGCACGGCCGTGCCGTCCTCCTCAGTATGGACGACATGCTCGTCCCAGAGCTTGTCGTACAGCGTTCTTGCAATCATTGTTTGAGTCCTTGGAAAAGTTCGGGTGCTACGGGGCACAGCGCGTCGACAAAGCGCTGCAAAACGGTCGGCAGGCGCTGTTGTGGCGCCACGCCCAGTACATAGTCGCGCTGCGCCCAGGTTTCCTCGAGGCGCAGTCGTTTGACATCAAAGACCTTGGCGAAGCGGTCGGCAGGCGCTTCGGGCAATACCGCCACGCCCAAGCCCGCTTCGACCAACTGAGCGATCGCGTCGAAACCTCGAACCTGCAGCCTGGCGTTCAGGGTGCGGCCACGCGCCTGTGCCTGTTCTCGCATCAGCTCTTGCGCGGCAGCCCCGGCATGCAGACCGATCAGGTCATAGTCGAGCAAGTCGTCGAAGCTGACGGAGCTCTGCTGAGCCAAAGGATGCGCGCTCGGCACCAGCACCGCCAGCCGGCTTTGCCGGTAGG
>CANFIC010000467.1 GCA_947446685.1 Burkholderiales bacterium | reverse complement strand
TCAAAGCGCCCCATTCGGTGTCAACCGGACTCTGCAGGCTGCGCAGAGCCAGCGGCAAGGTATACATATCGGGCGAACGCATCACGATCAGCGGCCCGATGAAGTTGTTCCACGAGGCGATGAAGGTGATCAATCCGAGTGTGCCGAGCGCAGGCTTGAGCAGCGGCAGCACGATGCGCCAGTAGATGGCCAGTTCATTGCAGCCGTCCATGCGCGCCGCCTCGACCAGTTCCTTGGGCACTGAGGCCAGGACGAATTGCCGCATCAGGAAAATGCCGAAGGCGCTCGCGGCGCCGGGGATATAGAGCGCCCGGGGTTGGTCGATCCAGCCCAGAATGTCCATGATCATGAAGGTCGGGATCATGTTCATGAAGGAAGGCAGCAGCATCGTTCCCATGACCAAGCCGAACAGCAGGTTCTTGAAGCGGAAGTCGAAGAGCGCAAAGGCATAGCCGCCCATCGAGCAGAACAGCAGCGTCAGCGCGGTCGATGCCAGGGCGACGTAGAAACTCCAGCCGAGGTTGCGCCAGAAGGGCAGGCGCGAGGTCAGGATCTGCAAATTGGCCAGAAAGTCATCGCCGAAAAACAGCGGCGGCGGCAGACTGAAGATTTCGGTGCGCGAATGGGTCGCGAAAACGAACATGAAATAGAACGGCGCCAGCATCACCAGTGCGCCGATGCCAACCATGCAGTAGGCGGCCCAATGACTCAGATGTCCGGTGGTTTTATTCATCGCGGCCTCAGGCTGAACGCTGGCGGAAAGCGCGGTTGGTCAGCCAGGTCAGCAGCGCGACCAGCAAAAACAGCAGCCAGGACATTGCACTGGCGGCACCGAAATCATTGAAGTCGAAGGCCATGCGATAGAGGTAGATCGCCGTCGTCATGCCCGACTGGTCCGAGCCGCCACGCCCGCCAGTGAGGATGAAGGGCTCCTCGAACAACTGCAGTCCGCCGATCACGCTCAGCGTGACGCCGAAATAAATCATCGGCTTCAGGCTCGGCAAGGTGATGAACCAGAATTGCTGCCAGCGACCGGCGCCGTCCATTCGTGCGGCTTCGTAAAGATCGGCCGGGATCGTCTGCAACGCAGCCAGGTAGAGCACGACGTTGAAGCCGACATAGCGCCAGAACACGATCATCGCCAGCGCTGGCTTGATGTTTTCGGGACGTCCGAACCAGTCGATCGGCTCGGCAGGCAGCAAGGAGCCCAGCATGGGCAACTTGGCGATTGCGCCCAGGCCCAGGTTGATGATCCCGAAATCGGTGGAAAACAGCGCGCTGAACATGATCGCGATCGCCACCGTCGAGGTGATGTAGGGCAGGAAATAGGCGCCGATCACGCCATTGCGCAGGCGCTGGAACTTGTTGTGGATGAAAACCGCCAGCGGAATCCCGATCAGATGCTGAGGCAGGCCTGAAGCGATGGCCAGCCAGGCGGTATTACCCAATGATTTCCAGAACCATTCGTCCTCCAGCGCAAAGCTGAAATTGCCCAGGCCGACGAATTTCATCGTCTCCAATCCGCTCGTCGGCTCCCAGGTCTGAAAGGCGAGGAACAGCGAAAACAGCAGCGGAAAAAGGCCAAATACCAGAAACAGCCCGATGAATGGGCTCAGCAAGGCATAAGGTACCCAGCGGGGTGAGAGGCGCAATGCGTCGGGTAGCTTCATCTTGTGGCGGGTTTGGTTCAGCGCTTGGCACGCTTTTCGAGCAGGCGCTGCGCATCGGCGAGCGCGGTCTTGATGTCTTTGCCTTGGTCGAGCACCTTGTCGAGTTCGGTGTCGATGACCTCGGCAGCGAAGGAGTCCTGCTTGTGCACATCGACCGCGGTGATGTGCTGGCTGGCTTCGCGCCAGAGCAAGCGCGCTGGCTTGTCGCCCAGGAAGGCGATCGGTTGTTGGAAAAATTCATCATCCTGGGCCGCCAGCAGGGCCGGGAAGGCATCCTGCGACTTGAATGCCGCCAGTTGCATCTTGCGGTCCAGCGTCAGCATCTGGATCAACTCCCAGGCGAGCAATTTCCGTTCGGGCGCTGAACTGCGCGGGATCGACAAGAAGGTGCCACCGTACGCGGCCCAGGCCCCTTCAGGCAATTGCGCGGCCCGCCACAGCCCTTTGGTCGCCGGCGCCAGCCAATTGTTCAAATGGCCAGCCAGCCATGACCCCGACATCTGCGTGGCCAGCGTGCCGCGCTTGAAGCCTTCAGTCCATTCGGTTGACCAGGGCGAGACCTTGGCGTCGAGCCGGTTCTGCCGCACCTGCCGGGCCAGTTCGAAGGCGCGCAAAAAGCGTGGCGAATTCACCAGCACTCGAGATTGTTTGTCGAAATAAAGTCCTTCACCCGGCTGGACGCCGGTGCGGATCGCGATGTCCTTGATGTCGCGGGCATGGGCCATCAAATAGGCGCCGGTGCTGGCCTTGATCTTGACGCCTGACGCAACATAGCTCTCCCATGAGGCGGTCAACTCGGTCTCGGTGACGCCGGCCCTTGCCAGGATGTCCGCGCGGTAGAGCAGGGTGCCGGGTCCGATGTCGGTCGGGGCAGCGAGCACCGCACCGGCGCGATTGCTTCCCTGCTGGTAGGCATAGGGCACATAGCGCGAGGCGAATTTACCGATGCCATAGGGTTCGCGCGACAGATCTTCGAGGCCACCACCTTGAGCGAAACGGCCGACATAGCCGACCTCCAGCGCCATCACATCGGGCAGATAGACCGATGTCGACAGGGCGGTTGTCATCGCCGTGTGGTGGTCATTGAATTGGCGGCTGATGACCTTGATCTCGACTGTCGGGTGCAACTTCTTCCAGGCGGGAATGGCTGCCTTGATGATTTCGTCCACAGCCGGGAATGCAGCGACAGTCAAGGTCTGCTGCGCGTTGGCGCAAGGCAGGCAGAACAAAGCCGCCAGGCCCAGGCGCCAAGCCGATCGATGCACAGCCGATGTCCCCAGATCCTGCATCCCGCCCCCGCTGCGAACTCCGGCGGCCCGGGATGGCTGCCAGTCAGTCCGATATTGAAAGCGCTGTCATATATTTCATGAAAGCGCTTTCATAATGTATTGGCGGTAGGCCTGAATGTCAATCAAGGGTAATTGCTGAGGCCCGGCAGAAAAGCCGGGTCGAATCAGTTCAGGCG
>CANFIC010000466.1 GCA_947446685.1 Burkholderiales bacterium | reverse complement strand
TGACGCGGCTGCGCAAGAAGCTGACCGACGTCGGCGTCAGCGGGCCGACCTTGCAGGTGGTTCGCCATGAGGGCTATCAGCTCTGCCTGCCGGTGAAGCTGCTCTGAAGCTGGACCCTTGCTTGCCTTGGCAGGGGACTGTCCATGCCTGACGATGGATCGAGCCTGCGGCAGGCCCATCAGCGAAATCGTCTTCTTGCCGCTAATGCCCCGACTTGAACTCGCTGATCAAGTCGCGCAAAGCGGCGCGCACGGCGGCATCGCTCTGGCCGCGCAGGGTTTCTGAAACTTCGAGCAACCAGGGCAGCACGCGTTGCGCGGCTTGTTGGTCGTCGAGCCGGGCGATGCGAAGTTCGGGGCAGGCCGTGGGCAACGTGCGGTCGCTGTCGGCCAGCAATTCTTCATAGAGCTTTTCGCCCGGACGCAGGCCGCTGAAAACAATCGGGATCTCGGCCAGGCTATGGCCCGAAAGCCTGATCATGTCGCGCGCCAGATCGACGATGCGCACCGGCTCGCCCATGTCGAGCACATAGACCTGGCCGGTCTCACCGATCACCGCGGCCTGCACCACCAGGCGGGCCGCCTCGGGGATGGTCATGAAATAGCGGGTGATGTCGGGGTGGGTGACGGTGACCGGGCCGCCGGCAGCGATCTGCTGCTTGAACTTGGGGATCACGCTGCCGCTGGAGCCGAGCACATTGCCGAAGCGCACCGCCATGAAACTTGTGTTGTAGCCCTGGCCGGCCATATGGCTGATGACCAGTTCGGCCGCGCGCTTGGTCGCGCCCATCACATTGGTCGGGTTGACGGCCTTGTCGGTGCTGATCAGCACGAAACGCTGCACGCCGGCCTCGGCCGCCGCCAGCGCTGCGTGGTAGGTGCCCAGCGTGTTGTTGCGCAGCGCGGCGCAGGCATTTTCTTCCTCCATCAGCGGCACATGCTTGTAGGCTGCGGCGTGGAAGATGATCTGCGGCTTGAAGCGGGCAAAGCAGTGGCGCAGATGGGCCAGGTCTTTCACATCGCCGATCAGCCGCACCAGCGGTATCTGGGCAAAGCGCGCCGACAGCTCCTGCTCCAGGCTGTAGAGGGCGAACTCGCTTTGCTCGTAGAGGATGATTTTCTGCGGGCCATAGCGGGCGATCTGACGGCAGAGTTCGCTGCCGATGCTGCCGCCTGCGCCGGTGATCAGCACCACGCGGCCGCTGAGGCCTTCGCTGATGCCGGCTTCGTCGAGTTGCACCGGTTCGCGGCCGAGCAGGTCTTCGGGTTCGATGTCGCGCAACTGGTCGAGCTTGCGGCCTTCTTGCAACTCGGCCGCACTCGGCACGGTCAGCACATGCAAACCGGTGCCGGCCGCCAGATCCAGCGCCAACCGGCGTTGCTGGCGTTTGCCCGAGGGCATGGCGATGATCAGATGGGTGATGTCGTGCAGCGCTGCAACCCGCGCAACATCAGCCAGATAGCCCAAGACCGGAATACCGGCGATGCGCGCCGACTGCTTGCGCGGATCGTCATCGAGCCAGCCGACCACCACCCAGCCCTGTTGATGGATGCCCGCCACAAGGCGCCGCCCGGCTTGGCCGGCACCCAGCACCAGCGCCCGGTGCGATTCGACCGAACTGCTGCGGCCGCGCAGATGCTCGTAAAGCATGCGGTAACCCATGCGCGTCATCGCCAGACCAATCAGGCAGAAGAACGGATGCAGGGCCAGCACCGCCCGCGGCACCCCGACCAATTGCGCCATCAGCACCACCGTCGCGCCGAGCGTGCCGGCGATCGCACAGGCTGCGGCCAGCCGCTTCAACTCACCGAAACCGCTGAAGCGCCACAAGCCTTTGGGCACTTTGAGCAGATAGAACACCAGCGTATAGAGCAGCAACAGGCCGAGCAGGACATAGCCGTCGTAGTCGGGCCGCGCCGAGATCCAGCGCTCGAAACCAATTCTGAACAGATAGGTCACCTGCCAGGCCAGGGCCACCACGGCCGCGTCGAGCAGCAGCGACAAGGCCTCGCTGTGGCGGCGCAAGCGGATCAACAACCCGTCGAGTGAAGGCCAGCTGAGCTTGTCCATTCAGCGCACCAAGGCCTGCAGCGTGGCAAAGATCAAGCGGATGTCGGTCAGCAGCCCGGCCTGCTCGACATAGCGCTTAGACAGCGCCAGCTTGGCCGGCATCAGCACCTCGATATATTCGCGCTCGGGGTCGGCCGCCTGGGCCAGCAAGATGCCCTCGTTGCGGTATTGCAGCGAGGCCGGATCGGTGATGCCAGGCCGCACCGACAACACAATCCGCCGCATCTCTTCGGGATATAGCGCCACATAGGCCGGCACTTCAGGCCGCGGCCCGACCAAGCTCATCGCGCCGCGCAGCACATCCCAGAGCTGGGGCAATTCGTCGAGCTTGGCCGCGCGCAGCAAGCGCCCTGCGTGGGTGATGCGCGGGTCGGCGCCGACGGTCAGCTGCGACCCTTGCGCCCCGGTTTTCATGGTGCGGAACTTGTGGATGAAAAAAAGCTTGCCATGGCGACCGACCCGCTGCTGGCGGAACAGCACCGGGCCGCTGGAGTCGAGCTTGATCCAGAGCGCAACCAGCGCCAGCGCCGGCGCCAGCGCCAGCAAGCCCAGGCCCGCGCAGACCAGATCGAAGCAGCGTTTGGCCATCTCGCCTCAGCCCAGCACAATGCCGGTCACGGTATCGATCACCCGCTGCACCTGGGCATCGGTCATCGCCGTGTAGAGCGGGATGCTGATCATCCGCTCATAGGCTTTTTGCGAATGCACGAACTGCTCGGGCCGCAAGTCGTAGCGGTCGCGCCAATAGGGCTGCAGATGCAGCGGGATGTAATGCACGCTGCAACCGATGCCAGCGGCAAACATGCGCTCGATGAAGGTATCGCGGTCCATCGCCAGCTCGTCGCCCAGCCGCAGCACATAGAGATGCCAGGAATGCACATCGCCCTCGGGCGCCTGTGGCGGGACGATCACCGGCAGATCGGCAAAAGCGGCTGAATAGGCTTGGGCGATCTGCTCGCGCCGCGCCTGGAATGCCGGCAAGCGCTTGAGCTGATGGATGCCCATCGCGGCAGCGATGTCGGTCATGTTGTACTTGTAGCCGGGGGCGACGATCTCGTAATACCAGCTCGGCACTTTCG
>CANFIC010000465.1 GCA_947446685.1 Burkholderiales bacterium | reverse complement strand
TCTCGGGCGGCTGGCGCATGCGCTTGCAACTGGCAAGGGCGCTGATGTGTCCGGCCGATTTGATGCTGCTCGACGAGCCCACCAATCACCTGGACCTCGACGCCCTGGTGTGGCTGGAAGCCTGGCTGGAGCGCTATGAAGGCACGCTGATCATCATCAGCCATGACCGGGAATTCCTCGACGCGATCACCCGCGTCACCCTGCATCTGGACGACGCCAAGCTGATGCGCTATGGCGGCAACTACACCGCCTTCGAACAGATGCGTGCCGAGCGAATGGTCTTGCAGGCTGCGGCCTTTGGCAAGCAGCAGGACCGCATCGAGCATCTGCAAAAGTTCATCGACCGCTTCAAAGCCAAGGCCAGCAAGGCCAAGCAGGCGCAAAGCCGGGTCAAGGCGCTGGAGCGGATGGAAAGGCTGGCGCCGGTGCTGGCAGCTTCGGACTTCTCGTTTGAATTCCGCGAGCCGCTCAATCTGCCCAATCCGATGCTGATGTTCGACGAAGTTGCCTGCGGCTATGAAGCTGAAGACGGCGAGCAGAACATCATCGTGCGCGGCATCAACCGCTCGGTGCTGGCGGGTCAACGCATCGGCATTCTCGGTGCCAACGGTCAAGGCAAGTCGACCGTGGTGAAAACGGTCGCGCGCATGAACAAGGCGCTGGGCGGCAAGATCACCGAAGGCAAGGGCCTGCAGATCGGCTATTTCGCCCAGCAGGAAATGGACGTCCTGCGCCCCGATGAAGGGCCGCTCTCGCATATGGTGCGGCTGGCCAAGGAATGCAGCCCGAACGCGCGCGAACAGGAGTTGCGCGACTTCCTCGGCCAGTTCCGCTTTGTCGGCGCGATGGTCAACCAGGAAGTCGGTAGCCTCTCAGGCGGAGAGAAAGCCCGATTGGTGCTGGCAATGCTGGTCTGGCAGCGCCCGAACCTGCTGCTGCTTGACGAGCCGACCAACCATCTGGACCTGACGACGCGCGAGGCGCTGTCGATGGCGCTGAACGAATTCGAAGGCACGGTGATGCTGGTCAGCCATGACCGCGCCCTGCTGCGCGAAGTCTGCGACGAATTCTGGTTGGTCGCCAAGGGGGTGGTTGCACCTTTCGACGGCGATCTGGACGATTACCAGAAATGGCTGCTTGAGCAATCGAAGGAAGCTGCCAAAGCAGCCAAGGATGCCGCCAAGAAGGCCGCCAAAGCCGGCTTTGCCAAGGCGGCAGCACCCCAGGCTGCAGCCGCGCCGATCGCGCCTGATCGCAAGGCCAGCGGGCAGGCACGCCAACGTTTGGCCGAGCAGACCAAGCCTTTGCGCCGCGAGATGGATGCCATCGACTTGAGTCTCAACCAACTCGCCGACGAACGAAGCGCCGTGGAAGCGCAATTGGCGGCTGCATCAAGCACACCGGCGCAAATTGCCGAGCATGGCAAACGCCTGAAAAGCATCCACGACCTGCTGGCTGCGGCAGAACTGCGCTGGCTTGAACTGAGCGCCGAGGTCGACCTGATCCACGCGACCGAGGAGTAAGAAGCCCGGCTCGGGTTCAGTCCCGCAGCAGGGTCAGCAACAGCTCGATGCGGGCCTTCACCGGACTCAGCGAGCCTGCACTCGGCAGCGCATCGACGGCTGCGCTGACCGGCCCGGCATCGCAGCGGGTGCTGCGCAGCACCGCTACGCCTTGCTCATGCGCCTGGCGCAAAGCGGCCTCAAGCGGACTGGCAACGCTGCCATTGCCGGTGCCTGCAACGACCAGGCCATCGACGCCCTGGGCCAGCAAAGCCTCGACCACCGCGCCGTCAGCACCAACGTGGTTCATCACGATTTGCACCCGCGGCCATTGCGCTGCGGGCCGATTGATCAGCGCCAGGCCCAAGGCAGCAGGCGCTGACGGCCGCTTTGCCAGCCAGCGCACGACGCCCTCCTCCACTACGCCGAGTCGGCTGCCTTCGGCCGAAGCAAAAGCGTCGAGCCGGTAGCTGTGCACCTTGCGCACCTGTTCGGCTGAATGGATCGCGCCTGCAAAGGCGACCAGCACCCCGGCGACCTGGGCTTGTGCCGAAACGGCAACCGCATCGAGCAGGTTCTGAGGTCCATCCGCCTGCAAGGACGTGGCTGGCCGCATCGCCGCAGTGATCACCACCGGCTTGACCGGATTCAGCAGTCGCTGCAAAAAATAAGCGGTTTCTTCCAGCGTGTCGGTGCCATGGGTGATGACGATGCCGCCAACCTCGGGCCGCGCCAGGTGCTGCGCCAGCCTTTCGGCCAGCTGTTGCCAGGTGGCGAAATCCATGTCCTTGCTGTCGATCTGGGCGACCTGCTCGGTTTCAAGCCGACGACCGGCCAGGCCTGGCAGCGAGGCGATCAACTGCTCCACGGAGAGCTGCGCCGCCTTGTAGCCGACGTTGTCGCCTGGGTCGGCCGCGGTGCCGGCAATCGTGCCGCCAGTGCCCAGAATCACGATCAAATCGCCTTTGTTTTGCATTTTTCTCAATCCTGGATGAAAATACAGTCACTGGATAGATATTCAGTGACTTTGAACCTGAGGAACTTCCGTGGACGACAGCCCCAAACTCACCGCCCGACAGCAACAAATTCTTGACCTGGTTCGCGATGCGATTGAACGCACCGGCGCGCCGCCGACCCGCGCTGAGATCGCCACCGAACTCGGATTCCGCTCGGCCAACGCGGCTGAAGAGCATTTGCAGGCACTCGCCCGCAAGGGCGTGATCGAGTTGGTTGGCGGAACCTCACGCGGCATCAGGCTGAAGTCTGACACATTGCGCGCCGTGAATATCGCACGCGATGCACGCGCCGCCTTTGGCAAGCAATTTTCGTTGCCGATGGCCGGACTGTCGCAGTTGACCTTGCCCTTGGTCGGCCGCGTCGCTGCAGGCCATCCGATCCTGGCGACCGAACATATCGAGCAGAGTTATACGCTGGACGCGAGCATGTTCTCCAGCCCGCCCGACTTCTTGCTGACAGTGCGCGGCATGAGCATGAGCGGTGTCGGCATCATGGACGGTGATCTGCTGGCGGTGCGCAAGTCCAGCGAAGCCAGAACCGGGCAAATCGTCGTCGCCCGCATCGGCGATGAAGTCACCGTCAAGCGCTTCAAGCGCGGCCGCACCGGCATCGAACTGCTGGCCGAAAACC
>CANFIC010000464.1 GCA_947446685.1 Burkholderiales bacterium | reverse complement strand
CTGGCGTGCCGCACGCCGCGCCAGTTGCAGCAGGCTCCAGGCATCGAACCAGCCTTCGTGCTGGGCGCCGAGGGTGCCGACTCCGATGTCGTCGAAGTTGATGCCGGGAAACCGTGCGCGCAACTCGTCCGGGCCCAGCACCAAAATGTCGGCACCGTGCGAGCGCTGCATTTCGGCAGCTGCCTTGCGGTCGGCAACTTGGTCCGGGCCGCCCAGGATCAGGTAACCCTTCTCGCGGTAGCCGATGTCTGCATCGTCGCCAAACAGGCGCTTGATCTCGCGGAACATCCGGGCTGAATACAGGCTCATCTGGATGTTCGTCGGCGTGCCGAATTGCGTGCGGATCGATGCGGCGGACAAGGCCGTCGAGGAGTACTGGTAAGTCGGATCCTTCTCGACCACGGTGATCGACCCGCCAAAGCCGGCCTGGCGCAGCGCCCAGGCGCTGAAGCTGCCCATGATGGCGCCGCCGACGATGACGACGCGGCCGGATCCGCGGGCTGGCGCGGGGTCACCACTGGGTCGGTGCATATTGACAGGCTTCATGCCCCGCATTCTGCGGGATATGAGGCGAGCGCGGCCAGGCGCTTCATACTGCCCCAGCCTCAGAACGGCTTCAGCCCAAGGGCGGCGCGGAAGCGGTTCTTGACATAGGAGCCATCGCGCGGCGGCAGCGCGCGGGGCGGCTCGTCGGCCTCGATCAACACTTGCACGAACAGCGTGCCCGACCTGGCGCTGATGCGCCGGGCGATGTCATCGCTGGCAGCGAGACTGCCGGTCGAAAACGCATCCTCGATGCCGAAGCCCTTGGCCACCGCCACGAGATCGGTGCCCAAGCTGGAGTGGCTGCGCTGCATGCCGGTCTCGCCGAAGTGGCCGTTGTCCAGCACCACGATGGTCAGGTTCTTGGGTTGCTTGACGCCGATGGTGCCCAGGCTGCCAATGCCCATCAACTGTTCGCCATCACCGGTGATCACCAGCACCGATTGCTGCGGCTGCGCCAGCGCAAGCCCGAGGCCGATCGAGGTGGCACCACCCATCGCGCCCCAGAGGTAGAAGTTGCGCTCACGGTCACCGGCGGCGAACACGTCGTAGGCGGCGGAACCCAGCCCGGCGATTACCAGCGCCTCAGGCGTGGCGGCCAGCAGACGGGAAACAAAGGCACGACGGCTCGTGCGCTGACCTATTGCGGTGCTTGGCATCAGTTGCGCTCCCATTTCTTGCGGCCGATCAGGCTCTGGCCCAGCAGCACGGCGACCTTCTCGCCGGCCTGGAACGCGGCATCGAAGCCCGCGCTGACGATTTCTTCGACTTTGGCGGGGTCGTCCACCCGCAGAACATGGATGCCCATCAGTTCCAGCGCCGCCTGCGTGGCCTTGCCCATGGGCCCCTGCCAGGGGTTGAACTCGGCGTACTCGCCACGCATCGTGACAAGCGTGAAGAACGGGAAGTCAGCCGCCTGCAACAGAGAGAACATATTGATGCAGTTGCCAACGCCGCTGCTCTGCATCAGCAGCACAGCGCGCTGCCCGCCAAGCCAGGCGCCTGCGACCAAGGCCACGCCCTCCTCTTCGGTGGTCAGCACGACGTCCTCGATTTCGGGGTCGGCGATGGCACTGCGGATGGTGTGCGAATGACCTGCGTCGGGCACATAAGCGATCTGGCGCACGCCGCCCTGCTTGAGTACCTTGAAGACAGCCTCTTGCCAGGCAGGCGCCGCTGTAAGTGTGGTGTTCATCGCCGAGTTTCGAGCTGAAGTGTTGACACCAACCATCATAATATTCAATGATTGGATCTGTAAAATAGCAAATTAGCATTCCACAATCAGGTTTGGCGATCAAGCACCGAGACCATGGACTTCAAGCAACTGCGTGCCTTTTTGACCGTCGCGGAGACCGGCAACGTGACGCGTGCGGCCGAGGTACTGCACCTTGTCCAGCCAGCCGTTTCGCGGCAAATCATGCTGCTGGAGCAGGACATTGGCAAGCCGCTGTTCGTGCGCGAGCGGCACGGCATGGTACTGACCGAAGCCGGGCGCTCGCTGCTGACCTATGCGCGCCGGGCCATGCTCGAACTCGACCGCGCGCGGGCCGAGATTACGGGTGCCGACGCAAGCATCGGCGGTTTGGTGACACTGGGCTTGCTGCCCAGCACGATCGACATGCTGGCTGGCCCGCTGGTCGCCGCACTGGCCGCGAGCTATCCAGGCATTCGTATCCGCATCGCCATGGGTTACGCCGGGACGCTGCTGCGCTGGCTGCAAAGTGGGGAGATTGATGCGGGTCTCCTTTACGGGGCCGAACGCTCGCCGGACGTGCGGACCCAGCCGCTGATCGAAGAGCCCCTGTGGGTGATCGGACCCAAGGCTGCAAAACTGCGTCGCGACCAGCCGATGCCGCTGGCCCAGTTGGTCGGCACACCGCTGGTGCTGCCAAGTCCGCCGCACGGCATCCGCGCCCTCGTGGATCACGCCTGCGCGGTGTCGAGGCTGGAACTGACGATCGCAGCCGAGACAAATGCGCTCAGCGTCCAACGCAGCCTGGTACTCGGCGGGCATGGCCTGACAATTTTGCCGCCCATTGCCGTGGCCGAAGACCTGCGCACCGGGCAGCTCAGCGGCGCACCCCTGTCCGATCCGGCCATCACCCGCACCATCGTCCTCGCCGTACCGACCGACCGACCAACCGGACACGCAGTCCGTTGCGCGGTAGAACTGTTGATTGCCGGCGCAAGGAAATCCGTTGAAGCGGGTGCCTGGCTGGAAGGCCGTTGGCTAGGTGAATGATCAAGACTTCCGGCGTGACGGCTCGCGGACATGAAGAAACTTCGTATAGAGGTCGCGTGGTGGCGCAACAGAAAGCGCCTTCATCATCTGCCCGACATTGCCTCGGTGGTAAGAACCATGGGTGATGACATGGAAGAGCATCTCTTCCCGGCTCATCGTGCCGGCGTCACCGTCGGTGAACTGAAATGAGATTGGCTCGTCGAGTTGATGCGCAGTGACATTGCCGGCGTAGCCCTCAAACCAGGCATCAAGCTCGGCGACGGCAAATTGAAGCTCACCCAGGTCCGGTGTGGCTTGCGTGTTGGTGGCTGCATAGCCATGCGGCTCGCCCAGCAAATGCGCCTGAAAGATCCGGTCCACAACATAGAT
>CANFIC010000463.1 GCA_947446685.1 Burkholderiales bacterium | reverse complement strand
GCTGCCGCCTTGATCGCAGCCATGCGCGAGCAATCCCCTGGGTTGCGTTTGCTCTTGACCCACGGCACCGCCACCGGTCGTACGGCTGGACTTGAACTGCTGGCACCAGGCGATGCCCAGGCCTGGTTGCCCTATGACCTGCCCGGCGCAGCAAGGCGCTTCCTGCGCCATTGGCAACCGGCGGTGGGTGTCTTGATCGAAACCGAGATCTGGCCCAATCTGCAGTTCGAGGCAGCTAAATTCGGCCTGCCGATGACCTTGGCCAATGCCCGCCTGTCAGCGCGCAGCGAGCGCCGCGGCAGGCGTTTTGCCGCGCTGCTGCAACCGGCTGTTCGAAGGCTCAAGCTGGTACTGGCGCAGACCTTGCTCGACGCCCAGCGCCTGCGCGCCAGCGGCGCACCAAGCCCGCTAGTCCAGGGCAATCTGAAATTCGATCTGCAAGTCGACGCCGGCCTGCTGGCACAGGGGCGCCGCTGGCAACAACTGCTGCAGCGCAAAGTCCTGCTGGCGGCCGTCACCCGCGAAGGCGAAGAAGCGCTGCTGCTGCAGGCCTGGCAGGCCTTGCCTGAAGCAGCGCGTCCGCTGCTGCTGATCGTGCCGCGTCACCCACAACGTTTCGACGCGGTGGCCGATCTGATCACCCTTGCCGGCCTGAACCTGGCGCGGCGCAGCCAATGGCAGGATCAACCTGCCGAAGCCGCGCTGGGCGCCGATGTCTGGCTGGGCGACTCGATGCACGAAATGTCGCTCTATTACGGCCTGGCCGACTGCGCCTTGCTTGGCGGCAGCTTCGCACCGCTGGGCGGGCAAAACCTGATCGAAGCCGCAGCCTGCGCTTGCCCGGTTGTGATGGGCCCGCATACCTTCAACTTCGCCGAAGCTGCCGAGCTGGCCGTACAAGCCGGCGCCGCCATCCGCGTGGCCGACATCAGCGCCGGGTTGCAGCAAGGCCTCAACCTCTGCCGCGACCCGCAGCGCCAATCCCAGATGGCCAGCGCCGCCGAAAGCTTCGCCGCCGAACACCGCGGCGCTGCCGCCCGTATGGCCAAGCAGATCCTGGGCCTGCTGCCCGCTCAGGGCTAAACCCTGCGAAGCAGGTAGTTGTTATTGCCCGTAGCCCGACAAGCAGCGCAGCGGATTGCGGGGGTTGGATTCCAGGAAGTGGGCGAGTCAAAGACCCTCTTGCGAGCTAAGCGTAATGCGTCCACATCCGCAGGACACGAACAATGCGCTGCTCTTCAAACACTTCGTAAACCAATCGATGTTGGATATTGACCCGCCGCGAGTACGCACCAGCGAGGTCGCCCACTAGCATCTCATAGGGCGGCGGGTTCTGAAAAGGATCATTCTCAAGCACAGCGAGGAGGGCTTGGGCTTTGTCCTTGAGCCCACCAGCTTTTACCTTCTGCGCGTCCTTCAGAGCCTGCTTGGCGTAGACGATGGACCAACTCACCACTTCAAGGCCTTGGCACTTTTGTCCAGCGGTTCGGCCATTCCAGTCTTGATCGACTCCCGCATACCCGGTACCGACAACAGGTGCAAAGTCTCCTGGATGGCACTCCAATCATCCTCGGCAATCAGTACGGCATTGTTCCGTTTCCCGGTGATCATCACGGGTTTGTGCGAAGCAGCCGTCTCGTCCATCAGGCGATAAAGATTGGCCCTTGCTTCGCTGGCAGATAGTGCGTTCATAATTTCCTCCGGTCACAGAAATTGTACGCAACTTCGTACGTCATATCCAGACTGACTGCCCCGTAGCCCGTCAAGCAGCGCAGCGGATTGCGGGGGCTGGGAACTGGGGACGAGGAGTTGGAAAGTCGGAAGTCAGCAACGATCGACGGTTCAGGGATAAACCCCGAACTGCGACGGGCTCAATTCCTTGTGGCTGGCCAGCAGCAGGCTGAAATAGTCTTTGTGCGTGGCATCGGTATCCAGATCCAGCGCGCCGGTCGCGCCGGCATAACTGCCGTCGACATCGCCTCGCAGCACCCCGACCAGGCCGACATGGACCGGGCTTGAACCCGACAAATCGATGCTCAATGCCGGCACTGAACCTGGCAGCAAATTAGCCTTGCCCGGCACGGTGGAATCGATCTCGTTGAAGAACAACCATTGCGGCTTCGGCGCATCGAGGCCGACCACATGCTTCAACACGCCGATCGCATCGCTGAGTTCAACCTTGCCATTGCCGTCATAGTCGGCGGCATAAGCCTGGTAAGGCGACAAAGCCTTGCTCGCGCCATTGACATCCAGGCCTACGATCATTTTCAGGATCGAAATCGCGTCCTGCAGGTTTACCGCTTGGTCTGTCGCCGCGGCTTCATTGGCCGGAATGGCCCGGCTTGCGGTCAGGCCCAGCGCTGTGCCAGGCACCGTAGCGAAACTCGCGCTGCCGCCGGCATCGGTGCTGGCGCTACGGCCTTCGGCATCCAGGCTCACTCCATTGAGCAAGGTATGCGCGCTCCAGCTGTAGGCCAGCATATCAACAGTCTTGCCTGGCGAAACGTAAAGGAACAAATGCATCAACCCATCCGGCGCTGTGCCGCTGAGGTTGCTGGCCTGACTCGAAAAGGCGACCACGGATCCGTTGGCAGACAGCACCGGCGAAATCACGGCATCGTCGGCCAGGCTGCCGTCGGCAGCTTTGGAGACAACAAGCGATTCATGCGTTACCGGATTGATAAGCAGCAGCTGATCGACGCCACCCGCGACATCAGGCGCCGAACTCACCAGCGCCACATGGAGTCCATCGCTGGAACTGTCTGCGAGGCTGCTCGCCTGCGCAAAAGTTCCGCTGCCCGTCGAAGACACAGCGGTCACCGTGCTCCCCGTCGACTGCCAGACATCGTTGGCCCCATTCACGTCATTGCTATTGAATGCACTCGATTCCGATTCGAACAGCACGCCATTGGCATTGAGCAGCGGATTGCTGCCGCCGACTGCCCCGGCAGCCATGCGGCTGACCAGCGTGATCGCGCCGGAGTCGGTCGATGCAAATTGAGTGGCGGCCAAGCGCCAGACAAAGACATCATCAGCCGCGTTGCTGTCCTGCGTGGTGAAGGCCTGGCTTGACTGGAAAGCCACCGACAAGCTGCCATCGGCGCCGATCCTCGCATCGCCCAGCAAGCTGTCGACGACCGGTTCAGCGCCGCTGACG
>CANFIC010000462.1 GCA_947446685.1 Burkholderiales bacterium | reverse complement strand
GTGAGCCTTCGCTGCCTGCGTCGTTGTTTGCCTGGGGTGCGTACCGTGGACAGCTCACGGTGGTTTATTCGCAGCAGTGTTTGTCCCCCGCTTATTGCCTCACGTTACAGCTGTGGCCGGGTTAAAAAGAAACCTTGTGAAGTTCAAGATCCTCCCCCGGCTCAACAGCCTTGCTCAAGCCTCCATCATCTGCATCGTATGTTGTGCGGCTCCCTCTCAGGCCACCATCGTCCCCGGCGAGCGCCTGAGCAACTGGCTGCTGCGCAACGCCAACTCCAACCCCAACGCCGACACCACGTCGCTTCATTGGCGGGTGCAAGCTGAGCGTGCACAGCAGGGTCATCTGCGACAAGCCGTTGTTGAGGGCTTAAACGCACAGCACCAGCCGAGCAACTGGTTATTGAGTCTGCCGCTCACGGGGCGTCTTACCCTAGCCAATGCCGATGCTCGCTGGCTCCAGTCTGCGCCTCAGCAAGACCCGATCCTGCAAGACGGGCACAGCGTCATATTGCTGCCAAGACCCGCCTATGTGACGGTGGTCACCGAAACCGGCCAGCCCTGCAACGCCACCCATGTTTCTGGCGCACTGATACAAGATTACTTGCGCGCCTGCTTGGGTGTGCCCACCAGCAGCCAAGTGGACTGGGCTTGGATTGCCCAGCCCGATGGACGCACCACCCGCTACGGCATATCGCCCTGGAGCCTGACGCCTCAGGCCGAACCAGGTCCCGGCGCTTGGATCTGGGCACCTGCCCGTCAAGCCGGCATCTCGAACAACGTGTCAGATAACCTGGCCCGGTTTCTGGCCACCCAGCTGCCCGGCGAGGTCGCCTTGCCCGAAACGACAAGGCCCACCCCAACACAAACCACAGTGCTGCCGCAGGCCCCTACACCGCGTCCCCGTTTTGCGCAGACCACAGCCAGCGACTGGGGTGAAATCGGCCTGCTGCAAACCCCCACCGCCCGCATGGCCCCAGCGGGCGAGCTGCGTTTTCACCTTAGCCATGTTCTCCCATACACCAGCGGCACTGTCATGTTTCAGCCACTTGACTGGCTGGAAACAGGGTTCAGGTACACCGACGTGTCGAACCGCCTTTATGGCCCTGAGATTGCCGGCAGCCAGACCTACAAGGACAAGTCCATCGACCTCAAGCTGCGCATCCTCGAAGAATCCAGCCTGTGGCCGCAACTCGCCGTTGGCCTGCGCGACCTCGGTGGTACCGGCCTCTTTGCCGGCGAATATGTCGTTGCCAACAAACGCTGGGGTAATTGGGACGCCAGTTTGGGCCTGGGTTGGGGCTACATGGGTGCACGCGGCAACTTCAAAAATCCCTTGTCAGCGCTGGGCAAGAGGTTTGACAGCCGGCCAGCCAATGACGTTGGACAAGGCGGCACGATCGGCTTTGGCGGCATGTTTCATGGACCTGCCGCAGCCTTTGGCGGTGTTCAATGGCACGCCCCCTCAGACCCTTGGATTCTCAAGGTCGAGCTTGACGGAAACGATTACCAGCACCAGCCACAAGCCAACAACCAGGTCACCAAAAGCCGATTCAATTTCGGTGCAGCCTACCGCTACTCACCCAATATTGACCTCAGTTTTGGCTTGGAGCGTGGCAATACATTCATGGTCGGTTTCACGTTTTACGGTGGTCTCAACAAGCTGAACGCCCCCAAGTTGTTGGATAGCCCGTTGCCCCCTGTGCAAGTGCAAGCTCCTGCAGCCTTGGCACCCGCCGGCTGGCAAGGCAGCGCTAAAAGCATTGATCTCTACACCGGCTGGACGGTGCGCAGCATTTCGCAAGAGGACACTACCACCACCTTGGTGGCCGAAACTGACTCCGCCATTCATTTGCAAGAACGCATTGACCGCGCGATCACCGTGCTGCACCGTGATGCCCCGGCCGCGAGCCGCCACTTCGTTTTGCATCTGCAAGAGCGCGGCCTCCCCATGACGCAAGTTGATGTGGATCGCGCTGAGTGGGTGACTCTGCGCACGCAAGTAGAGGCCCCAGCCCTGCGTCTGCCTGCGCAGCGGGTGTCTGCAGGGCAGCTCGCCACAGCCGCCTCGCTAGTGCCTGACGCAGACAAAGCCCAGTTCTGGCAAGCTAAAACGGCCCGATTTAGCAGCGCTATGGGTCCCAGTTACACCCAGATCTTGGGCGGTCCGAACAACTTTCTTCTCTACCAGCTAGGTGTCAAGGCATCAGCGGAGTACAAGTTTTCAGACAGAACCTGGCTCACCGGCGCGTTCAACCTGCGCTTGAGCGACAACTACGCCAACTTTGTCTATGACGCCCCAAGCCAGTTACCGCGCGTGCGTACCTACCAGCGCGAATACGCCACCACTTCGGTACTCACCATGCCGCTGCTACAGCTCACCCACGTCAAAGACTTGGGCAATGACCATTATGTGAGTGGCTACGGCGGCATGCTCGAGGCCATGTATGGTGGTGTTGGCGCTGAGTGGTTGTACCGCCCGTGGCAAAGCCGTCTGGCTTGGGGTGTCGACGCGAACCACGTGCGCCAGCGAGACTTTCAGCAAGACCTCGGCTTCAGAGACTACCAAGTCAATACTGGCCACGCCACCGTGTACTGGGACACCGGATGGAAAGACCTTCAGGTCAAGCTCAGTGCCGGACGCTACTTGGCCGCTGATAAAGGCGCGACCCTGGATGTCAGCCGCGTCTTCTCCAACGGCGTCAAGGCGGGCGGCTGGGCCACCAAAACCAATGTGTCCGCCGTCGTCTTTGGTGAAGGCAGCTTTGACAAAGGCGTCTATGTCAGCATCCCGTTCGACGTCATGTTGCCCAAATCCACGGCCGGCAGCGCCAACTTGATCTGGAACCCGCTCACCCGCGACGGTGGTGCCCGCCTGAGCCGCAGCTTTAACCTTGACTACCTCACGCGCCAGCGCGACTCCCGCGCTTTGTCCTTTCGCGCGGCCAGCCCGGCAGGCGCCAACTCCGCAGAAAACACCAGCTACGTGTTGACCGATGCGTCGCTCAACACCTTTGAAAAACTAGGCAGCACCACTTTGACACTGGGCCGCCAAATAGGAGACATTCCGGGCTCTAACTGGCTATGGGCTGGCGGTGCCATTCTGGCCTCCAGCCTGCTTGATAAACCCGCCGACAAATGGGCGCAAAAAAACCAGACCGGCACAG
>CANFIC010000461.1 GCA_947446685.1 Burkholderiales bacterium | reverse complement strand
CGCAACCGCTCGGCGGTCACCAAGGATGTCGGATTATTGGAAAAAATGGGCCTCGTCGTCACAAGTCGGCAATCTAACCCCGGGCATGGTTTCCAAAAGGTAGTGCAGTCCATCGCTCAAAAAATCGAGTTGGTCGCAACTTTGGGTTAAATGATTTGCCGGATGCAGCGGGTCCGGCTCCCGGGGCCGCAGAGGCTCAAACCACGGGAATCAAAGGCTTTTTCGGCCCACAACGCATGTCATGTCGGACGCCAATGCGGTGATGACGGCCATGAAATCGCCAGCCAAGGTTGTCCGATGCGGACCTTTGGCTTCGCGCTTGTAGTCCCGCTTGAACTGGCCGGTTTGCTCAATCGTCCGCATTCAAGTCTGCCATCAAATCCTCGACGGTCGCGACGGACTTCAAGCCACCACGCATAGGGGCGGATTAGGCGGTGCCGGAGCCGGTGCACTCAGGCAGGCGCCAGTTCAACCTGTACGCGCCGACCTGCGCGCAGCGCCAGGGTGACCAGCATGTCCAGACTGAATTGCTGCCACTTGCCGCGCACCAAATCGCTGATGCGCGATTGGCTCACCCCCAGCGCGGCGGCAGCTTGCGCCTGCGTCCAACCCCGCTCTGACAGCAGGTCACGCAAATCCGTCATCAACTTGGCGCGCATCGTCATCAGCGCAGCCTCTTCGGGCGAGAAACCGAGGTCGACAAATACGTTGCCGCTCGATGGGGTGCTGTTGTTCATGGGTCAATCTCCGGTTATCTGCTGGTAACGCCGTGCTGCCAACTGCAGATCTGCCTTGCGGGTTTTCTGGGTCTTTTTGTGGAAGGCATGCAGCACAAACACCTTGTCAGCTTGCCGCGCAACCTAAACCAAGCGCCATTCCCCCCAGGACATGCACCCGGATCTCATACGCGCCCTTGCCGATCTGCGGCATGGGCTTGAAATCGCTGGGCATCTGTCCGACTTGAATCGCGAACAATTCGAAGCCGAGCTGTCGGCGCGCCTCGACCGGGAAGCCGCTCACGTCTTCGAGGCTGCTGCCGAGCCAATGCAGCGCTTTGATCATGCCGCAATTATCTAAGTACTTGGATGGTGAGTCAATGGATCCGGCTCGCGAGCGTGCGTGCACCTTTGCGGGTTCGGCCCAGCGGAAGTCCGGCTGCAGGTTTTGACGCATCAGCCTGGAATCGGCCGACCGGTTGAGCATGGATTGCGAGAACTAATTATTTCGCGTAAGCGCAGCAGTTATTTGGCGCGCTACGAATTCGACGATGCCCGTGATCTGGTTCTTGTGGCGCGCATTCGCCACCAGCGGGAATCCGGGTACTCAGAGGGCGAGCTTTGATGAAAAACAGTAAATTTGCGCTCTAAACGGCCTTCGAGGATTCGGTCATCTGGCTGCCTGATGACCGGATCGATGCTTACTTTGCCCAGACCTTCGGGCAGGCCGAATTTTTCGATCAGGCGCAGTGAAGCCTTGCTGGTTCTGGAAGATCGGCTGGTTTGCCCACCGCTTCGAGATTGAATCCTTTTCCTGGCGAGACCTTGCCCGCAAGCCCTGTCAACAAGAGCGTGCGGTGTTGATGCAGCTGGTTTTACGCAAGGTCGCCACGACCCCGCATGAGCGCAACCATGCCCGCGCGATGGCGGTCGTTGTTGGCGGGTTCGAGGAGGATCTTGCCATGAAGGTGGCCGACAAGTGCGGACTTTGATCGGCTACCATCGCCCTCGTCAGCGGCAATCGCCTATGGCGCTTCGGGCATTGATTGCCGGGCGAGTTTCTCCATGGCATGAAATACAGGCGGTAAAGATGCGTTCGCAATTGAAAAAGAGAATATTGGTCACGGGTGGCGCTGGTTTTCTGGGCAGCCATTTGTGTGACCGGCTGGTGGCGCGGGGCGATGATGTGATCTGCCTCGACAATTTCTACACCGGTAGCAAGAGCAATATCGCCCACCTGCTGGGGCAGAGCAATTTCGAGCTGATCCGCCATGATGTGACCTTCCCGTTCTATGTGGAGGTGGACGAGATCTACAACCTGGCCTGCCCGGCAAGCCCGATCCACTACCAGAACGACCCGGTGCAGACGACCAAGACCAGCGTGCATGGCGCCATCAACATGCTTGGGCTGGCCAAGCGCTGCAAGGCCAAGATCCTGCAGGCTTCGACCTCGGAGGTTTATGGCGACCCTGAGGTGCATCCGCAGCAGGAAAGCTATTGGGGACGGGTCAATCCGATCGGGATTCGCAGCTGTTACGACGAAGGCAAGCGCTGCGCCGAGACGCTGTTTTTCGACTATTACCGCCAGCACAAGTTGCGCATCAAGGTGGTGCGGATTTTCAACACCTACGGGCCCAGGATGCACCCCGAAGACGGCCGTGTGGTCAGCAACTTCATCATGCAGGCACTGCGCGGACAGGACATCACGCTTTATGGTGACGGCTCACAAAGCCGGAGTTTTTGCTTCGTTGACGACCTGATCGACGCGATGATTTTGATGATGGACAGCCCTGATGAGGTGACCGGGCCGATCAACATCGGCAACCCGGGCGAGTTCACGATGCTCGAGTTGGCGCGGCAGGTGCTCGAACTGACCGGCAGCGCTTCAAAGATCGTGCATCAGCCACTCCCCGCGGACGACCCACGTCAGCGTCGGCCTGACCTGACCCTGGCCAATCAGCTGCTGGGCTGGGCGCCGGGAATTCCGCTCAACGAAGGCTTGAAGAAGACGATTGCCTACTTCAAGACCATGGTCTGAGGCTGTTGGAAGGCGCTTTGATGTTTCATCCCTAGGGATGCAATGCCGCAGTCTCATCCGGGACTTCGCGGACTCCAGACCCTGGCGGAGCCAGGTCGGCCCGATGCGAATCAGCTTCGACGGGCCTTGGGTGTCCGCGCGAAAAAAATAATCCGCGTGCAAGGCCCATTTGACACAAGAAAAACAAGATGAAACCGTGTTTTGTGTGTAAAGTCGTCAGACAACAATTTTTTAAGGCGACGACATGCAACTCGGAATGATCGGTTTGGGGCGGATGGGCGGCAATATCGTCCGGCGCTTGATGAAAAACGGCCACGATTGCGTGGTTTTTGATACCAACGCGGGCGCCGTGGCGCAGCTGGAAGGCGAGGGCGCTGCAGGTGCGGCTGACCTGGCGCAGTTGGTGCAGAAGCTG
>CANFIC010000460.1 GCA_947446685.1 Burkholderiales bacterium | reverse complement strand
GGCTTGGCTGGCTGCCAGTTCGAAGTCGAGTTCGCACAGCAGGCGCTGTTCGGCAGGTGCAGGCCGCTCGTTATCAGGCCAGAGCCAGCAGCGGATTCCTGACGGCATCTCGGTCGCTGCGATCAATCCCAGGCATTCCTCACCGACGATGACCAGGCTCGCGCCGGTGGCCTGCAGCCCATGCAACAAGGGTTTGCCCTTCACATTGGTATTGAGGAAAACCAGCGTGACACCAAGCTTGGCCAGGCCCAGCCAGACAAACAGGAAGGCCGGCCGGTTTTCCATGCACAGCGCCACCACATCGCCGCGCCGCAGGCCCAGCTGATGCCCGGCATGGGCGACCTGATTCACCTGGCGGTTGGTCTGTGCATAGTCCAGGGTCTGGCCGCCGTAGGTGATGCAAGGCCGCTCGGCATAGCGCGCCGCATTTTCTTCGATGCGCTCGGCGATGGTGTAAGTCTGCGAAGCGCGATGATGCTGACCGGCCTTGGCCCGGCGGTCGAGCTTGGCCTGCGTCACTTCGCGTGGAACGATGGCGGCGGCGGCTTTCACAGGCGTTTCCATTTCTTCAGCGTACCGGCCGCGGCATGCGCAGACCGAACTGGGCGATCAGCTCGCGCTGGATCTCGTTGGTGCCGCCGCCGAAGGTCAATAGCGTCGCTGCGCGGGTCTCATATTCGAGCTCGCCCAGCAGCAGCGCGGCGCTTGAGCCGACCCGCACCAACGCGCTGCCGCCGACGATGTCCATCAAACGGCGCAGGACCTCGATCACCGATTCGGAACCATAGACCTTGGTCGCCGAGGCCAGGGCGATGTCCATGCTGCCGGCTTCCAGGCTCGCAGCAATCCGGAAGTTGATCAGTCGCATCGCTTCGAGGCGCGCATAGCATTCGGCCAGTGAACGGCGCACCCAGGCTTGGTCGACTGCGCGGCGGCCTTGCTCATCGCGGGCCTTGGCCCAGCGCAGCACGCGTCCGAATGGGGCGAAGACCTTGTCCGACCAGGAACCCAGGCCCAGGCGCTCATGGTTCAACTGCGCCGTGATCAGCTTCCAGCCACCATGTAGTTCGCCGACCAGGCGGTCAGCCGGCACTTCGACATTGTCGTAATAGGTCGCAGCAGTGAAATTGCCGACGGTCTTGATCAGCGTGTGCGAAAAGCCCGCTGCATCGGTATCCAGGATCAGGATCGAAATGCCTTTGTGCCTGGCCAGTTCGGTACTGGTGCGGGCAGCCAGCCAGACATGGTCGGCCGACTCGATGCCCGAGGTCCAGAGCTTGGCGCCATTGACGATGAAACGGCCGCTTTGCAGATCGCCTTCCAGCTTGGCCTGTGTCTTCAGCGCCGCCAGATCCGAGCCCGCCTGCGCTTCCGAATAACCGATGGCAAAAATCGTTTCACCGGCGGCGATGCCGGGCAGAAAGCGTTCCTTCTGCGCCGCCGTGCCAGCTTCCATCAGCGCCGGTCCGACCGTGCTGATGGTCACGAAGGGCAGGGGAGCGCCAGCGATATTGGCTTCCTCGAAGAAGATCAGCTGCTCGGTTGCGCTGAGTCCCTGGCCGCCATGGGCTTTGGGCCAACCGACCGCCAACCAGCCATCCCGGCCCATCTGCCGGATCGTCTGGCGATAAAGCGCGCCGCCTTCGGCACCGCGCAACTCGACCAGCAGCTCTGGCGTCATCAGGCTGTTGAAATAGTCGCGTACCTGCAGGCGCAGCCGCTGTTGTTCAGGAGTCAGGTCGATGAACATGGTCGCCTCAAGCCTCGCCAAGAATCAGGCCGCTGGTCGGCACGCCGGTGCCGGCCGTGACCAAGACATTGCGGGTATCAGCCACCTGATTGACAGCGCTGCCGCGCACCTGACGCACCGCTTCAGCGATGCCGTTCATGCCGTGGATATAGGCTTCGCCGAGCTGGCCGCCATGGGTGTTGATCGGCAGTCTGCCGCCGCGCTGATGGTGGCCGGCGCGGATGAAATCCTTGGCCTCGCCGCGCTTGGCAAAGCCGAATTCCTCCAGCTGCGGCAACACGAAGGGGGTGAAATGGTCATAGATCACCGCCGTCTGGATGTCCTCGGTGGACAGGCCGCTTTGCTGCCAGAGCTGCTTGGCGACCAGGCCCATCTCGGGCAGTCCGGTGATGTCATCGCGGTAATACGAGGTCATGATCTGCTGGCCGTCGCTGACACCTTGGGCCGCCGCCTTGATAACGACCGGTTTGCGGCGCAGGTCGCGGGCGCGTTCGACCGAAGTGATGACCATGGCCACCGCGCCGTCCGATTCCTGGCAGCAATCGAGCAGGTGCAGCGGCTCGCAGATCCAGCGCGAGGCCTGATGATCAGCCAGCGTGATCGGCTTGCCATAGAAAAAAGCCGCCGGATTGGTGGCCGCGAAATCGCGCGCCGAGACTGCAACGCGACCGAAATCCTCGCTGGTCGCGCCGTAGCGGTGCATATAGCGCTGCGCGAACATGCCGACCCAGGCTGCCGGCGTGTGGAAGCCATAAGGCATGTACCAGCCATAGTTGACGTTCTCGAACAGCGGTGAATTGCCAAAGCCGTAGTTGCCATTGCCAAAGCGGTACCAACTGCGCTCGTTCATCGCACGGTAAACCACGACGGTCTTGGCGATCCCGGTCGCCACGGCCATCGCCGCATGCAGCACCGGCGCACAGGCGGCGCCGCCGCCATGCGGCACCTGCGAGAAGAACTTGATGTCCTTGGCGCCGAGCAGGCGGGCGATTTCATACTCGGGCACTTTGTCGACCGAGTAGGACGAGAAGCCATCGACCTCGCTCGGGTCGATGCCGGCGTCGGCGAGCGCCTGCAAGGTGGCTTCCATCGCCAGGCGGATTTCGGTGCGGCCGGAATTTTTCGAAAATTCGGTGGCACCGAGTCCGGCAATGGCGCAGCGGCCGGAAATTGAGAAGTCGGTCATATCAGTGATTCCTGGCTGTTCGACATCAAGGCAGGTGCACGCGCACCGTACCGGTGACATGGCTGCCCATCGAGTTCTTGCCCTTGAGCGTGATCTGGACCGTGCGGTCGGACTCGCGCTTTTCGGTGACTGCGCCTTCAAAGGCGAGCAAGTCGCCCGGATAGTTGGGCGCACCCAGCTTGATCTTCAGCTCGCACAAGCGTCCTTGCGGGCCGCTCCAGCCTTCGACAAAGCGCTGCACCAGGCC
>CANFIC010000459.1 GCA_947446685.1 Burkholderiales bacterium | reverse complement strand
GGTCGAGGCAGGGGCAGCGGTACCAAAGTAAAGCAAGGTCAGCCGATCGCCCCGCATTGGCGCAGTGCGGCGATGCTGGCGTCGTCGTAGCCGATGTCGTGCAGCAGTTGGTCGGTCGATTGCCCGGGCTCATCGAGCCGGCCATGCAACTGGCCAGGTTCGTCGCTGAACTTGATCGGCAGGCCCAGATGAGGCTGGCCGGCCGGTTGCTCGACAAGCATGCCGCGGGCGGCGGCCTGAGCGCTGTGCACCGCCTCGTGCAAGTTGCGCACCGGCGCCCAGGCGATGTCCAGCGGCGTCAGAAATTGGGTCCATTGCTCGAGCGTGCGCTGCGCAAAACTGAGCCGCAGAAAGGCTCTGACCGGTTCATGAACCTTGCCTGGCGGTAGCAGGGCGGTCTCGATCAGATCCGGCCGCCCCAGCGCGCCAAGCAGGGCCTGGACAAATTTATGTTCGCCGCCACCCAGGGTCAGATGGGCGCCATCGGCGGTGGCGTAGATGCCGTAAAAGGACGAACCACCCCAGCTGCGTTCGTCGCGCACCTGCGCCGCGCGGTCTTCGGCGAACACCGGGCCCATGACGTTGGGCGTCCAGGCCAGCAGCGAGTCGTACATCGCGATGTCAAGATAGTCGCCGCGCCCGGTCTGTTCGCGGCGCAGCAAGGCCATCAGGATGCCCGACAAAGCCATCAACGAGGCGGCCATATCGGCTGCAGGCAGGCCCGGCATTGCCGGTTGGCCATCGGCGCCGAGATTGACCGAAAGCAGGCCCGCCTCGGCCTGCACAGCCAGGTCATGGGCAGGGCTTTGCGACAGCGGGCCATGCTGGCCGAAAGCCGAGATCGAGCAGTAGACGATGCGGGGATTGATCGCGCTGACCGCCGCGTAGCCGACGCCGAGCCGGTCGACGATGCCGGGGCGGAAAGCCTCGACGATCACGTCGGCATCTCTGGCCAGCGCCAGGAAGGCCGTCCTTGCCTCGGCCATCTTCAGGTTCAGCGTGATGCAGCGTTTGTTGCGATGGGTATTGCGAAACCAGACGCTGTGACCATTTTGACGCAGGCCGACGCTGCGTACCGGTTCGCCCTGCGGGGGTTCGATCTTGATCACGTCGGCACCATGGTCGGCCATCATCATCGTCAGATGCGGACCGGGCAGGAACAGCGAGAGATCGAGGACTTTCAGGCCTTCCAGTTTCATCGGGTGCAGATCCCTTGCAGATCGAGCGCCAGCAAGGTGGCTTCGGCCCCGGCCGGCGCGATACATTGAAGCCCGGCAGGCAAGGCGCCGGCCGCGCAAGGTAGCGGCAAACTCAGCGCCGGTATGCCCGCCATATTGGCGATGCTGGTGAAATCAGCCTGGTTGGCTGGCACCGGGTCAGCGAAGGAAAAAGCGGTCTGCGGGGCAGTCGGCAGCAGCATCACATCGCCATGACTGAACCAGCGCGCCACCTCGATATGCGAAGCTGCGACCACGCGAGCCGCGGCTGCATAGGCGCTGGCCGGCTGCTTTTCACCGAACTTCAGGAACCGCGCCAACTGTGCCGAGAACAACTGCGGCTGCAGTTCCCAATCCTGCTGATGCTCGACCAGCAGATCGGCCTCAACGATCAACAGCCCGGCGCGCCTGGCGCGGCCGAAGTCATAGCTGCCGATGGCGATCTCGGTCACCGGCTGGCCCCTGTCGCGCAAGGCCTGGATTGCTTGTCGGTAGGCCGCAGTGACCTCCGGCGTGGTGCCCAGCTGTTCGACATCGCTGGCCGCTACCCAACGCGGCGATGACAAGGCGGGCAGATCGGGCAGGTCACGCGCATCAGCGCAGCCGGCATCGAATGCCGCGATGACCGGCAGCACCAGTTGCAGATCGCGCTGCGAGCGCAGGATAGGCCCGATATGGTCCAGCATCGGACTGCAAGCGACCGAGCCTGCGGTTGAAATCCGGCCATAGCTGGCCTTGAATCCGACCACGCCGCAATAGGCCGCCGGGATCCGCACCGAGCCCATCGTGTCGCTGCCCAGCGCCAAGGCGCAAAGACCGGCGGCGACCGCACAGGCCGAACCGCCGCTGGACCCCCCGGGCGTGTAAGCAGCGCGCAGCGGGTTCTCGCAGCGACCGAAATGCGGGTTGTCGTTGGTGGCTCCCAGCGCGGCCTCATGCATATTCAGCTTGCCCAGGATCACCATGCCGGCTGCGCGCAGCCGCTGCACGACGAAGGCATCGGTGCTCGCGAGCCGGCCGCGTCGGGTCGCCATGCCGGCGCTGGTCGGCATGCCGGCGACATCGATGTTGTCCTTGACGGCCAGCGTCAGCCCGTCGAGCGGACCCAGGATCCGTTTTTTGGCGCGGCGCGCATCGCTCTGCCTTGCGGCGAGCAGCGCAGCCGGTGCGTCGAGATGGATAAAGGCGTTCAGATGCGGCTGGCTGGCGGCGATGGCGGCGATGGCGGCCGCAGTCAGTTCGGCGCTGCTGCATTGGCCACGCGCGAGCGCTTGCGACTGCGCGCTCAGGTCCTGCATCAGCAAGGCTTTGATCATCACCGGGCCTCAGGCAAAACGCTTGTCGATCAGGCGGATCGGTTTTTGCCGCGTCTCGAGGCCGGTCTGCGCCGCCAGCGCACGCGGTGCCACCAGCAATACCTGGACTTCGACGCCGAGCCGGCGTTTCAGCAGGTCTCGATAGGGCAAAGCATCTTGATCGCTGCAGCCACCATGAGTTTCGATCGAAACGATCAGCTCGTCGCGACCGGCTGCATCGCGCACCGCGGTACAGATGAACTCGCCGCTGAAATCGCTGCGCTCTTCCAGGATCGGTGCCAGCGACTGCGGGAAGATATTGATGCCGCGAATCTTCACCATATTGTCGCTGCGGCCCAGGAAGCCGGCGATGCGCCTGAAAGTCCAGCCCAGCGTCGAAGGCGTTGTCAGCCACTGCGACACATCATGAGTATTGAAACGGATGATCGGATAAATGTCCTCCTTGTAGAGACAGGTCACGACAATGTCGCCGGGCTGCCCGTCAGCCACCAAGGCACCGCTGTCGACATCGGTCAGCTCGACATATTGGGCGTCTTCCATTACATAGAGGCCGTCATGGTCAGGTCCCTCGCCAGCCACTGCGCCGGTGTCGCCGACGCCGTACCAATCGAACATCTCGGCGCCGCCCCAGGCTGCGGAAAGCGACTCGCGCGACT
>CANFIC010000458.1 GCA_947446685.1 Burkholderiales bacterium | reverse complement strand
GGCATCACCGACGAGAAGCTGGCTAGGCTGGTGATTCGGGCCTCATCGACCTGCCGTCCTTGGATGGAAAAGCATGGCGTGCGCTTCCAGCCCTCGCTCTCGGGCGCCCTGCATACAGCGCGCACCAATGCCTTTTTCATGGGTGGCGGCAAGGCCTTGATGAATGCCTATTACCGCAGCGCCGAAAAACTTGGTGTGCAGATCCGCTACGACACGGCGGTCGATCGGCTCGAGCTCGATCAGGGCCGCTTCGTCGCAGCCTATGCCGGGGTCGAGCGGATCGAGGCGCGTGCTTGCGTGATGGCGGCCGGCGGATTTGAGTCGAACATCGATTGGCTGCGCGAAGCCTGGGGGCAAAACGAGCTGGGCGAATATCCGGCTGACAATTTCCTCATCCGGGGCACCCGCTTCAACCAGGGCGTCCTGCTCAAGTCAATGATCGAAGCCGGTGCCGACAGCATCGGCGACCCGACGCAAGCGCATATGGTCGCGATCGACGCACGTGCGCCGCTCTATGACGGCGGCATCTGCACCCGCATCGACTGCGTCTCGCTCGGCGTGGTGGTGAACAGCGCAGCCAAGCGCTTTTATGACGAAGGCGAGGATTTCTGGCCCAAGCGCTATGCGATCTGGGGCCGTCTGGTGGCCCAGCAAGCCGGGCAGGTGGCTTATTCGATCATCGACGCCAAGGCGATCGGCCGCTTCATGCCGCCGGTATTTCCCGGCACCAAGGCCGATTCGCTGGAAGAGTTGGCCGGCAAACTCGGCCTCGACCAGCAGGTCTTCATGCAGACCTTGCATGACTACAACAGCGCTTGCCAGGTCGGACATTTCGACCATACCGCGCTCGATGATTGCCATACGGCGGGCCTGACACCGGCCAAGACCCATTGGGCCAGGCCGCTCGATACCGCGCCTTTCTACGCCTATGCCTTGCAGCCCGGCGTGACCTTCACCTATCTGGGGCTCAAGGTTGATGAGACTGCCGCTGTCAGATTTGGCGGTCGCCCCAGCGATAACCTGTTTGTCGCCGGCGAGATGATGGCCGGCAATGTGCTCGGCAAGGGCTATACCGCCGGCGTCGGCATGTCGATCGGCACCGCTTTCGGCCGCATCGCCGGCACCCAGGCCGCCGCCGCTGTCTTCAAGAAAATGGACAAATATGCAGCAGCTTGATGCCCTGGTGCGCGAGGCGACCGAACTCGGCACACCTGCCGCAAGCCACAACCGCGTGATTCCGATCAAGGCCTTGAGCGCGGCCGAAGCCGAAGTCGACCGGGTCATGACGATCTGCAATTCATGCCGCTACTGCGAGGGGTTTTGCGCGGTTTTTCCGGCCATGACCCGGCGGCTTGAGTTCGGCAAGGCCGATATCAATTACCTCGCCAATCTATGCCATAACTGCGGCGCCTGTCTGCATGCATGCCAATATGCAGCGCCGCATGAATTTGCCATCAATGTGCCGCAGGCGATGGCCAAGGTCAGGCTCGAAACCTATATCGACTATGCCTGGCCGCCGGCCTTGGGTGCGCTCTACAAACGCAACGGTCTGACCCTGGCGCTGGCTTTGACGGCGGCATTGACGCTGTTTCTGGCGCTGGCGGCGGCGCGGCAGGGCTCGCTGCTGCAAACCCCGGCAGGGGGCAACTTTTATTCGGTCTTTCCGCACAATCTGATGGTCAGCCTGTTCGCGCCGATCTTCCTGTTCGCGCTGCTGGCGCTGGGCCTGGGCCTGCGCCGCTTCTGGAAAGATGTTTCACCGGGTGCGGCTTCGGCGGCCGCCGTCGCTGACGCTGCCGACAAGGCGCTGCGATTGAAGTTTCTCGATGGTGGCCATGGCCAGGGCTGCAACGAGGCCGACGATGCCTTCACGCTGGCAAGGCGGCGTTTTCACCATTTCACCTTCTACGGTTTCATGCTCTGCTTCGCAGCGACCAGCGTGGCCACGCTGTTCCATTACCTGCTCGGCTGGGAAGCGCCTTATGACTATGCCAGCCTGCCCAAACTGCTCGGCCTGGCCGGCGGCATTTCACTGGTGATCGGCACGATCGGCCTGCTACGGCTGAACTTGCGACGCCACGCGATGCATGGCGACGCCGCGCAGCAACCGATGGACCGTGGCTTTATCGCGCTGCTGCTGTTGGCGGCATTGACCGGTCTGGCTTTGCTGCCGGCGCGCGGCAGCGCTGCATTGACCTTGACGCTGTGTCTGCATCTGGGTGCGGTGATGGCGCTGTTCGCCACCATGCCCTATGGCAAGTTCGCCCATGGATTCTTCAGAACTGCGGCCTTGTTGAAGTGGGCAATCGAAAAGCGCCAGCCGAGTAATCTGCAACTGGGTGACGACTAAAATCAGTCATCGTCGGTCCTGAGCTGAACCGCTTTTCCAATGCAATGAGTTATGGAAACACAATGAACAAGAACAAATTCATCCAATTGGCCGCCTGCCTTTCTCTGCTGGGGAGCTTGGCGCCGATACAGGCCCAGGAGCTGCCGAAAAAGACCATCACGATGATCGTCGGCTTCGCCCCCGGCGGTGCGGCTGACGCGGCAGCTCGCATCATTGCCAAGAAGCTGCAGGAGAACATCGGCCAGAACGTCGTGGTCGATAACCGCGGCGGCGCAGGTGGCAATATCGCGCATCAGTACATGGCCAATGCCGATGTCGATGGCTCGACGATCCTGCTGGGCTCGATCGGCCCCTTGGCGATTGCGCCGCATCTGATGAAGCTGGGCTACAACCCGTTGAAGGATCTGGCGCCGCTGACGATGGGCGTGGTCTTCCCCAATGTGCTGGTCGTGCATCAGGGTGTGGGCGTGAAGAACCTGGCCGAATATATTGCCAAAGCCAAGGCAAAGCCGGGCTCGCTTGACTTTGCTTCGACCGGTGGCGGTTCGGCTTCGCATCTGGCGGGCGAGTTGCTGAACCAGCGCGCCGGCATCGAGGTCGTGCATATTCCCTACAAGGGTGGCGCACCGGCGCTGCAGGACATGCTCGGTGGTCGCGTCTCGTCCTATTTCGCCGCGCCGCCAACGGCAGCGCCGCATATCGCCACCGGCAAACTGGTGCCGATTGCCACCACCGGCCTGACCCGCTCGTCATTCATGCCGATTGTGCCGACCGTCGCTGAATCGGGCTATCCGGGCTTCAATGCCGTCAACTGGTATGCCTTTGTCGCACCGGGCAAG
>CANFIC010000457.1 GCA_947446685.1 Burkholderiales bacterium | reverse complement strand
TCGTTCTGGCAAGTAATTACTCGGCCTATACGCTCGAGGTCACACCCTCCAAGGTGCCCGAGCTGGAAGCGACCATCGACGCTCTGGCCCAGGTCGTGGACATCGCGCCGCGCGACCGGCGTCGTTTGAAACGCCTGATGGAAGAGAGCCGCAGCTTCGAGTCCTTCCCGATCCGCACCAAGCTGAGTGATGCCGAAGTGGCGCGCTTCACCGCCCAACGCTATCGCTTCCCTGGCGTCGACATCAAGGCAAGGTTGTTCCGCAACTATCCCCTGGGTGAAGTTGGCAGCCATCTGCTGGGTTATATCGGCCGCATCAATCAGGCCGAGAAGAAGGCCATGCAGGACTGGGAAGACGAGGATATTGCCAACTACCGCGGCACCGAGTACATCGGCAAGCTGGGGCTGGAGCAGAGCTATGAACGCCAGTTGCATGGCATCACTGGCTTTGAGCAGGTCGAGACCAGTGCCTCCGGCCGCGCTGTGCGGCGCCTGGCGAACCGGCCACCGACGCCGGGCAACACCCTGGTCTTGTCGATCGACATCCGCTTGCAGGCGCTGGTCGAGGAAATGTTCAAGGACCGGCGTGGCGCCTTGGTGGCGATCGATCCGCGCAATGGCGAGGTGCTGGCCTTCGTGTCGAAACCGACTTTCGATCCGAATTTGTTCGTCGACGGCATCGATGTCGAGTCATGGCGTGACTTGAACGAGTCGATCGACAAGCCGTTGTTGAACCGGGCGTTGCGCGGTACCTATCCGCCGGGCTCAACCTTCAAACCGTTCATGGCGATGGCGGCTTTGAACAGCGGCAAGCGCTCGCCTGCGACCTTGATCAACGATCCCGGATTTTTCATGTTCGGCGGCCACCGCTTCGGCAGCCCCGAGAATGAGCGCGGCGGCATCATGGACATGCGCCGTGCGATTGTCGAATCGAGCAATGTCTATTTCTATTCGCTCGCCAACGAGATGGGGGTCGATCTGATTCATCAGCAGCTCGACCCTTTCGGTTTTGGCCGCCGCACCGGCATTGATGTCGAGGGCGAAGTGACTGGCGACCTGCCATCGACCGAGTGGAAGCGCCGTCGCTTCAAGAAGCCCGAACAGCAGAAATGGTATGCGGGCGAGACGATTTCCCTGGGCATTGGCCAGGGTTACAACAACTTCACCATGTTGCAAATGGCCAGTGCCTTGTCTACCTTGATCTCAGGCGGCCAGCGCTACCAGCCGCGGCTGGTACGCGAGGTCGAGGATGTGGTCAAACATGAGCATTTGAAGACCGTCAACCCGGCGCAAGAGCCGTTGCCGTTGCAGGCGCAGCAGGTCAGCGTCATCACCGAAGCCCTTTACGGCGTGACCCAGGAAGGGACTTCGCGCCAGGCTTTCATCGGGGCCAATTACAAAAGCGGCGGCAAGACCGGCACCGCGCAAGCGGTCAGTCTGCGCGCTGGTGAAAAATACAATGCCAGCAAGGTCGAAGAACACAAGCGCGATCACTCGCTTTATATTGCTTTCGCGCCGGTGGAGACGCCGACGATTGCTTTGGCGGTGATCGTCGAAAACGCCGGATTTGGCTCGACCTCTGCAGCGCCGATTGCGCGCCGGGTGTTCGATTACTTGCTGCTGGGCCAATATCCGAATGAGGAAGACATCGCGTTGACGCAACTCGGGCGCAGCACTGCGCCGGTGGGCAAACCGCGCAGCGCAGCGTTGGTCTTGCTGCCAGGAACACCCGCAGCGATTGCTGCTGCATCGGGGGCTTCGCGATGAAAAGTGTTTTCGATCAGCCCGCTTGGTGGCAGCGGTTGAGGCCGCTCTTCAGCGGCTTTGATCTGCCTTTGCTGCTTGCCATTGGCTGGTTGATGCTGCTGGGGCTGCTGTGTATGTATTCGGCCGGATTCGACCATGGCACGCGCTTCGTCGACCATGCGCGCAATATGGTGCTGTCGGTGTTGATTATTTTCCTCGTCGCGCAGATACCGGTGCAGCGCTTGATGAGCCTGGCGATACCGCTTTATTCGATCGGGCTGGCTCTGCTGGTTGCCACCGCAATGTTCGGCTTGACCAAGAAGGGCGCGACCCGCTGGCTCAACTTGGGCGTGGTGATCCAACCCTCGGAGCTGTTGAAAATTGCCACGCCGCTGATGCTGGCCTGGTGGTTCCAGAAGCGCGAGGGCCTGCTGCGCCTGCCCGACTTCATCGCCGGCTTCTTGTTGCTGGCGCTGCCGGTGCTGCTGGTGGCCAAGCAACCCGATCTGGGCACTGCCATCCTGATCGCCGCTGCCGGGCTCTATGTGATCTTCTTTGCCGGGCTTTCCTGGCGCTTGATCATTCCATGCTTCTTGGCCGGCGCAGTCGCCATCTCGACGCTGGTGTTGAGCGAGGATGCGATCTGCCAGCCAGAAGTCCAATGGCCGCTGCTGCGCGAGTATCAGAAAACCCGCATTTGCACCCTGCTCGATCCGACCAAGGACCCGCTTGGCAAGGGCTTCCACATCATCCAGGGCGAGATCGCCATCGGCTCAGGAGGCATCACCGGCAAGGGCTTCATGAAGGGCTCGCAGACCCATCTGGAGTTCATCCCTGAGCGCACGACCGACTTCATCTTCGCCGCATTTGGCGAGGAATTTGGTCTGCTGGGTGCTTCGGCTTTGCTGGCCGGTTTTGGCACGCTGATCCTGCGAGGGTTGAAGATCGCCTCGGATGCACCCTCGCTGTTCTCCCGCTTGATGGCCGGGGCCATCACGATGAGCTTTTTCACCTATGTTTTTGTCAACATGGGCATGGTCAGCGGCATCCTGCCGGTCGTTGGCGTGCCCTTGCCCTTCATCAGCTACGGCGGCACGGCGATGGTCACGCTGGGCTTCGGGCTCGGGATGCTGATGTCGATCGCGAAGAGCCGGCGCGTCAAGCTGTGAGGGCCGGGTGGGCTGGAAAGCGCACACTGAAGCGGGCGCCCGGGCCATCCGGTTCGGCTTGACCGGCGCGGCGCGGCCGGGTGTCGTCAAGGCTGATTTCCGCTTCATGCTGCTGGGCGATTTCGCGCACGATCGCCAAACCTAGTCCTGATCCATCGACATTGGTTCCCAGCGCCCGGTAGAAGGGCTGGAAGACCTTGTCGCGTTCATGCTCGGCAATGCCGGCGCCGGAGTCCTCGACCTGCAGCACGCTGACCTGACCGAACGGGTCCTCCACCACC
>CANFIC010000456.1 GCA_947446685.1 Burkholderiales bacterium | reverse complement strand
TCAACGCCCACATGGGCTACCTTGGCCGCAGCGTAGAAATCACGCAGATCTCCCATCGTGTCAAGGACCAGGCAGTCGCAGCCGGTGGGAATGACGGACTGGCCAATCGCTGATCGGTAGTGGGTGGTCAAGCCGCGCTGTTCCAGCAACTGGGTCAGCAACTGCATCCGCTCTTGCACCTCGGGATGGCGCGGAGCCAGCACGAGCAGCGCATTGGCATGGATCGTCTTGACAATGCAGAAGGCATCGAGCACCGCGTTTTGTTCGGCCTCACTGGTGACGCAGCCTGCCACCACGACCGGGCGTGCAGCGTCCAGCAAGGCTTTCAGCAAATGCGGGCTATGGGCTAGTTCAGGTCGCCAGTCCGTACGCGTCATCGCGTCAAACTTGATGTTGCCGGTGATGGCCAGGCGGCTTTTCTCGGCGCCCGCCAGGATCAATTGATTTGCCGCTTCCCGGGTCTGAACGCAGATCATGTCGAAGGCACGCAAAAAGTCGCGCCCGAACAAGCGGCGCTCAAGCCCATCCATACGGCAGGCCGGCGTATAGCCATAGAGCCAGCCGTTGATGATGACTGCTGCGGCTTGCCGGCGTTTGGCCTCGATGACGAAGGCCATCGAGAACCTGCAGGGTGCATCCGATGGAAGGCAGGGAATCTCTGCCACCACCAGCAAGTCGGGCGGATATTGCCTGCCCAGTGCGGCCGCATCGCTGTGATGGCCATGGCTGACGCAGACGACGGCGCTTGGGTAACGGGCTTCGTAGCTGGCCCGGTAATGGGCGTGGTCGGTGATCAGTACCAGGCGCTGGGTCGGCAGCCCTTGCGTCAACTGACGCAGCCAGGGTTCGATGGCGTTGAGCTCGCCGATCGTCGATACAAAGACCCACAAGGCCGGGCAGGGTGGTCCTGCTTCAGTCAAGGAAAGTTGGCCACGGGTGTTGTTGCCGCGCAGATCGCTCAGGCGTTCGAGTTGCCGGAAAAATGCCCATTTGATCCTCAGCCAGGGGCCGATTCGGGTCTTGCGGTGTGACGACAGGTTCATCTGTTACTCATCGCGTCAAGGCGTCCAGTTGCGATGCCAAGGCTTCAGTCCGGCTGCGGCGCGAAGCCGACTGCACGATGCCGTGGTCTGGCAATGCGGCAGTTTCAGCGCGCACTTGATCGATGAAGTCGGGCAGAAGCCGTTCGATTTCATCAGGACTGTCGAGCCGCGCGATCGAATGGATGCCGGAGCTGCGCAACAGCATGGCGGTGTCGCCTTCCCGGTCGGTCAAGCCCAGAATCGGCTTGGCGCAGCGCATGTACTCGTAGACCTTGGCAGGGGTTTGTTGGTTGCAGCCTGCCCCCTGCATGAGCAGCAAGGCATCGGCTTGCAGCATTTCCTGCAGGGCTTGCCCATACGCGGTGGGCGGCAAGATCTCGATCAGATCCTGCACATCGTTGGCAATTGCCAGGTCGCCAAGCAACTGCTCATGGACCGCCGCCCTGAAGCGCAATTTGAACTGCCCGGGTCTCAAACGCCCGGCTCGTTTGAGCCTGCCCAGAGCGATGAACAAGGCGCCGGGATCACGCTCATTGGGGTAGACGATGCCGCTGTGCAGCAGCGTGAAGGCCCCCTTGTTGAGCCTGGAATTCGCAGGCAGTTTCGCCGCAGCGAAGCTGCTTTCGTCGTAACCGTTTTCGATCGAGGTGATTCGCGCTGCGGCAGCCGGGTATCGCTTCCGGTAGAGGCGGGCGGCTCCCGGGCTGGCGAAGACATTGAGCCGGGCCTGCTGCATCGCGCTTTGCTCGATGGCGCTGAATTGAAGCCAGGTCTTGGGGTCGGACGGATAGCCTTGCTGGGCCATCGGATCGCGAAAGTCGGCCACCCAGGGCAAGCCGCTGCGACGCGCCAATTCCGCGCCAATCAGATGCGCGGTGGCGATGGGATAGGTCGACCAGATCAGGTCAGGCTTGAACTCTTCGATCATGCGCAGCCCTTCACGGATTGCGCCGAACTTCCATGACACCCAGCGGTCTGGCCTGGCCATTGCCGCGATATAGCGGCCACCGACGGACAACTGGCGTGCCGTATCCATGGCGAAGGCCCGACGCACGACACAGGATGCCGGTACTTCCCGGTCGAGGTCAGGGCTGCAGCGCTCGTAGGCGCGGGTACTGGCTGTCAACACCAAAGGATGCCAGCCGAATTCGGGCAAATGCTGGGCAAAGCGCAAGGTGCGTTGAACGCCGCTGCTCCCGGCCAAGGGCGGGAAGTGATAGGCCACCATCAGCAGCTTTTTCATCGTTTCGGGAAATTCATCAATGCGATCGGCCTCATTTCGAGCCTTCAGCCTCGCCGGCCGAATCGATCGACGTTGCCGGTAGTTCTTCAGCGGCTTGCGTTGCATCGGGCTCGCTGGCTTTGACAGGCTCGAGCCAGCGGCCTGCTTGCTCCAGCCTTTTTCGCAACTCGGGCCTGACGAATCCTTTTGCCATCGCCTTGTGGGCATAGACCAGGGCCTGATCAAAGTTCTTCATGTCCGAATAGAGCAGGCCGATGTTGTACAAGGTGAAACCGTTGTCGCCGGCCAGTTTGACGACCAGATCAAGTTGCTTGACTGCATCGGCAGGTCGGGAATTGCTGACAAGAAACTGTGCATAAAGCAGCCTCACCACATGGTCGTCCGCCTTGTAGCGGATGCCCCGGTCGAAATAGCATTCGACGGGGTAGGGCATATGTGGCAACTGCAAGGACTTGATCTTTTCGCTCCATTTCATGATCGACACCAGCGCGCGATGGTGATTCGGCGAAGCGCGCAAGGTGTAGGCCAGATCGCCACCGAGGTAGCCTCGGTTGCCGCGAATCAGGTTTTCAACCACGGGAACGAAGTGGGCGCCCTCGACTTCGATGTGCTCTGCCTGGGTTGCATAGCGATAGTCCCAGCGCGGCGTGCCGAGGTCGCCGCAGGCGTTCGCATCGACTTGAGCGACTGCTGCATTGCCAAGCAGCAAGCAGGCAAACGCGAGTTGCCAGGCAGGCAATGGTTTCAGCTTCACAGGACTTCCGCCATGGCGTTCTGCTTCAGTTGGCGCAAGGTCAAAGCCACCAAGGCGCTGTGGTCCTGCGTACGGGAAAATATATGGTCAGCGTCGGCAATGTCGAACCGCTGCAGGTTTGGCATCTGCATGGCCCGGCGCCATTGCGCATCGGT
>CANFIC010000455.1 GCA_947446685.1 Burkholderiales bacterium | reverse complement strand
TCCTGATGGCCGCGGCGTTGGCCGATGGCGAGACTTTGCTTGAAAACGCTGCGCAGGAGCCCGAGATTGGCGATCTGGCCGAGATGCTGATCTCTATGGGCGCGAAGATCGAGGGCCATGGCAGCAGCCGTATCCGCATCCAGGGCGTCAGCAGTCTGCATGCGCCGAAGTTGCCGCACCGCATCGTTCCCGACCGCATCGAGGCCGGCACTTTTCTCTGCGCAGTTGCTGCCGCTGGCGGCAATGTGCTGCTGAAGGGCGCGCAGGCGCAGCACCTCGATGCGGTGATCGACAAGCTGCGAGCTGCCGGTGTCAACATCGAAGCGGGTGCTGACTGGATCCGCGTCCAGGCTTCGGGTCGACCGCTCGCGGTGGGCTTCCGGACCAGCGAATATCCGGCCTTTCCAACTGATATGCAGGCCCAGTTCATGGCCGTCGACTGCATCGCCACCGGCACCGCCAAGATCAGCGAGACGATCTTCGAGAACCGGTTCATGCATGTCAACGAGTTGGTGCGACTGGGCGCCAGGATCGAGATCGACGGCCACACGGCCGTGGTCACCGGTGTCGAGCGCTTGTCGGGCGCGACCGTGATGGCGACCGATCTGCGCGCTTCGGCCAGCCTGGTGATCGCCGGTCTGGTGGCCAAGGGCGAAACCGTGATCGAGCGCATCTACCACCTCGATCGCGGCTATGACCGGATGGAAGACAAGCTGCGCGCGATCGGTGCTGACATCGAGCGGGTCTCGTGATGATCACGCTGGCGCTGTCCAAAGGTCGCATCTTTGAAGAGACGCTACCGCTGCTCAAAGCCGCCGGTATCACTGTGCTTGACGACCCCGAGACTTCGCGCAAACTGATTCTGGCGACCAACAATCCTGAGGTGCAGGTGGTGATGGTGCGCGCCAGCGATGTACCGACCTATGTCCAATATGGCGGCGCCGACCTCGGCGTGGTTGGCCGTGATGTGCTGCTCGAGCATGGTTGCGAAGGCATGTACCAGCCGCTCGATCTGAACATTGCCCGTTGCCGCATGAGCGTCGCGGTGCGTGACGATTTCAATTACGCCGCGGCGATCAAGCAGGGTTCGCGGATCCGCGTGGCGACCAAGTACACCGAAATCGCACGCCAGCATTTTTCCGACAAGGGCGTGCATGTCGACCTGATCAAGCTTTACGGTTCGATGGAACTGGCGCCGCTGACCGGCTTGGCCGATGCGATCGTCGACCTGGTCTCGACCGGCAATACCTTGAAGGCGAACCATCTGGTCGAGGTCGAGAAGATCATGGAAATTTCCTCGCGCCTGGTCGTCAACCAGGCGGCGTTGAAGCTCAAGCGCGAACCGTTGCGCCGGATGATCGACGCTTTCGCGGCTGCCGTGCAGAAGTGAACATGATCAAGCTGCGCCAACTCAGCACCACGGATGCCGGCTTCGAAGCCGATTTCCTGCGCCTGCTGCATTGGTCGGCCGAGACTGATACGGCGATCGAGGACCGGGTGGCGCAGATATTGGCCGACGTGAAGGCCAGGGGCGATGCTGCGGTGCTCGAGTACACGGCCCGTTTCGACCATCTGCAGGCGGCGGGCATGGCCGAGCTCGAACTGACGCAGGACGAGATGGAAGCCGCTTTTGCAGCGATCAGCCCGGCACAGCGCGATGCCTTGAGTGCAGCCGCTTTGCGCGTACGCAGCTATCACGAGCGTCAGAAAATCCACAGCGGCCTGAGCTGGAGTTACCGCGATGAAGACGGCTCGCTGCTCGGTCAGAAGGTCACGCCGCTCGACCGGGTCGGCATCTATGTGCCGGGCGGCAAGGCCGCTTATCCGAGCAGCGTGCTGATGAATGCGATACCGGCCCAGGTGGCCGGTGTGCCCGAAATCATCATGGTCGTGCCGACACCGGGCGGTGAGAAGAATCCACTGGTGCTGGCTGCCGCTCATGTCGCCGGTGTGCACCGGGTGTTCACGATCGGCGGCGCGCAGGCGGTCGGTGCCTTGGCTTATGGCACGGCGACGATTCCGCGCGTCGACAAGATCACCGGCCCGGGCAATGCCTATGTGGCCAGCGCCAAGAAGCATGTGTTCGGCCAGGTCGGTATCGACATGATCGCCGGCCCGAGCGAGATCCTGGTGCTGGCTGACGGCAGCACGCCGCCCGATTGGGTGGCGATGGACCTGTTCAGCCAGGCCGAGCATGACGAACTGGCGCAGAGCATCCTGCTATGTCCCGATGCGGCTTATATCGAGCAGGTGCGCCAGGCGATCATCCGCTTGTTGCCGCAGATGCCGCGCCAGGCGATCATCCGCGCTTCGCTCGAAGGCCGCGGTGCGCTGATCCTGACCCGTTCGATGGAAGAAGCCTGCGCGATCAGCAACCGCATCGCGCCTGAGCATCTGGAGGTCTCCAGCAGCGATCCGCAGCGCTGGGAGCCGCTGTTGCGCCATGCCGGGGCGATCTTCCTCGGCGCTTACACCAGCGAGAGCTTGGGCGACTATTGCGCCGGCCCGAACCATGTGTTGCCGACTTCAGGTACCGCGCGTTTTTCATCGCCGTTGGGCGTCTACGATTTTCAAAAGCGCAGCAGCCTGATCGAGGTCAGCCAAGCTGGTGCGCAAAAGCTCGGCCCGATCGCTGCTGAACTCGCTTATGGCGAAGGCCTGCAAGGCCATGCGATGGCGGCCGAGATGCGATTGAACAAGCCTGGAACTGAAGTTTGAGCATGCAGCAAGATTTGAATCAAGCGATCAACTGCATTCGGGACGATGTGCGTGCAGCCCATGCCTATCCGGTGCAGTCGAGTGCTGGCATGGTCAAGCTCGATGTGATGGAGAACCCTTTCAGGCTGTCAGCCGAGTTGCAAAGACAACTTGGCGAGCGCCTCGGTGCCGTTGCGATCAACCGCTATCCGGCCGAGCGCACGCTGGACCTCGCGGCTGCGCTGGCCCGGCATGCCGGCATGCCCGAAGGCTGTGCGATCACGCTGGGTAACGGCTCGGACGAGCTGATTTCGATGCTCAGCCTGGCCACCGCCAAGCCCGGCGCCAAGGCGCTGTCGCCGGTGCCGAGCTTTGTCATGTACGAAATCTCGGCGCGTTACCAGGGGTTGGAATTCATTGGCGTGCCCTTGCGTGCCGACTTTGAACTCGATGGCCCGGCAATGCTCAAGGCGATTGCCGAGCAGCAGCCGGTCTTGATCTATCTGGCCT
>CANFIC010000454.1 GCA_947446685.1 Burkholderiales bacterium | reverse complement strand
GTTCATCAGCGCGTCCCAGACCTCGGCGTCCATGTCGACCGTCTTGCGGTCGCCGGTCGAGCTGCCGACGTTGTTGTGCAGGATGTCGATGCGGCCATAGCGTTCGATGCAGGTCTGCGCGATCGCCTGGCAGTCGGCCTCGCGCGTGATGTCGGCCTGCAGCACCGAGGCCTTGCCGCCATATTGCTGCACCGCTTGCAGGGTGTCTTCGGCCCAGGCTGGGTTGATGTCGACCAGCAGCAGCGTTGCACCCTCCTGGGCAAAGCGTTCGGCCGTCGCGCGGCCATTGCCAATCGTTCCGCCGGGCTGCTGGCCCGCGCCGACGATGATCGCGATCTTGCCGGCGAGCCGGCCCTGTGTCTTGTCCATGTCCATCTTTCAATCAATCGTGATCCGGCCTTCAGCGACGACCTTGCGCCAGCGGGCTTCTTCGCTGCGTACATAGCGGGTCAGCTCTTCGGGTGTGCCCACGGCGGTGACCAGGCCTTCGCTTTCGACCCGGCTGCGGAAGATCGGCGCTTCGGTGGCGCGCTTGACCGCCAGGTTCAGCCTCGCAACCACCTCGGGCGGAGTGCCGCCGCTGGCAAAAACCGCATACCAGACATCGGCTTCATAGCCGGCCAAGCCCGCTTCGGCCATCGTCGGCACCTGCGGCCAGGAGGGCGAGCGCGCTGCCGAGGTCACGGCCAGGGCGCGCATCTTGCCGCTTTCGACAAACTTGCCGACACCGGCTGCGGTGGCGAAGACGAAGTCGATATGCCCGCCCAGCAGATCGGTATAAGCCGGCCCGGCGCCGCGGTAGGGCACATGGGTGATGTTTGTCTTGGTCATCATCTTGAACAGCTCACCGGCCAGGTGCACCGCCGTGCCATTGCCCGATGAGCCATAGCTGAGCTTGCCGGGCTCGGCGCGCGCCGCGTTGATCACATCCTGGATAGTTTTGTACTTGCTGTCGGCGCGGGTCACCAGCATGTTCGGCCCGCGGCCGATCAGCGCGACATCGGCGAATGATTTCTCGGTGCTGTAGGGCAAGGTCTTCACCAGGCTGGTGTTGATGGCATGGGCCGAAGTCGTCAGCAGCAAGGTGTAGCCGTCGCCGGGTGCTTTGGCCACCGCATCGGAGCCGATGACAGTGCCGCCGCCGGGGCGGTTGTCAACGATGATCGGCTGGCCCAAATCCTTTGACATGCCTTCAGCCAGCGTGCGCGCCACCAGGTCGGTGCCGCCGCCAGCCGTGAACGGCGCGACGATGCGTAATGCATGGCTCGGGAAGGTCTCGGCGCCAGCGCTGAAATGCAACAGCAAGGCTGCGAGCATTGCCAGCTTGTGTCGGGTGATGTGAAAAAAGTTCATGGGCAGGCTCCGATCGGTATCGCCGGGCATTCACCCGGCCAGCAGCCAAGTCTGTCGGAATTATCCGGCCCGGCTTTGAGAAATCGGCAAAGCTCCTTTGCCCCTCTTAGACCATCAGCAGGTGATCGAGCAGCGCCCGCGCTTGCAGCGACAAGGCGTTGACATCACGCACGCAGGCATAGAGCTGGCGCTGCGCCCAGGCGTCGGTCAGCGCCAGCACCGCCAGCCCCATTCGCTGCTGATAGTTGCGGGCGATGCCTTCGGGGATGATCGCCAGCCCCATGCCTTCGCGCACCATCGCGCAGCGCGCTTCCGGGTTTGCCACCTGGGCCCGCACCCGCAGCGGCCGCGAGATCGAAGGCCCGGCCAGCAGCAGGAATTCGTCCAGGCTGTGGCGCGGAAAGTTGCCGAGAAAATCGTAATCGAGCGCCTCGTCGAGCCGCAGGCTGCCGCGTTGCGACAGCGGATGGCCGATCGGCACGACCAGCGCTTCGCGGTCGGTCCGGTAAGGCATCGAGGTGACACCCGAGGCCGGATGCTCGGCATGGTAGATGCCGATGTCGGCCTGCCCATCGGCCACCATGCGCGGCACGTCGAAGCTGAAGGCCTCGACCAGATCGACCCGCGAGCCCGGCTGTTTGCGGGCAAAGCTGCTGATGTCGGCCGGCAGGAACTGCAGCATCGTCGACGCATTGGCGACCAGCCGCAGCTTGGGCGCGCCGCTGTCTGAAAAAGCCCCCAGCAGTTCACGCGCCTGGGCCACATTGCGCAGGATCGCCTTGGCCTGCTGATAAAGCATCGCGCCGGCCGGGGTCGCCTCGACGCCGCGGCCATGGCGCCGCAGCAGCGTGGTGCCGAGCCGGCGTTCAAGTTCGGTAATCCTTTTGCTGACTGCCGAAGTCACCAGATGCACCCGCTCAGCGCCGCGCGAGAGGCTTTTTTCTTCGATCGCAGCGATCAGGATTTCAAGTGAAGACAGGTCCATGGGTCGGGATTGTCGCCCAGCCCGGCATCAGCTAGCTCGTGCTGCCGCGTGGAAGCAAAAGCGTTTGCGGCCCTCGGCCTTGGCCCGGTATTGCGCCGCATCGGCATGGGCCATCAGCTCGGTGAAATTAGCGCCATCGGCAGGAAACATCGCGATGCCGATGCTGCAGCTGATGGTCGCTTGCTGCCCGCCGGCCAGCATAAAGGGGTGGCTCAGCAATCGCAGCACATCGTTGGCGACCACGGCGGCGCCCTCGGGCCCGTCCAGGTTTTCCAGCAGCAGCACGAACTCATCGCCGCCCAGCCTGGCCAGCAGATCGGTGTCGCGCATTCGCTCGGAAATACGCAGAGCCACCCGCTGCAACAGGTCATCGCCGGCCGCATGGCCCCAGGCATCGTTGACTGCCTTGAAACGGTCGAGGTCGAAAAACAGCACAGCGCCCTGAGTCAGCTGGCGCTTGCTGACCGCCAGTCCATGTTCGATGCGGGTCTGCAACTGGCGCCGGTTCGGCAGGCCGGTCAAGGCATCATGCTGGGCCAGATGGGTCATCTCCGCGCTCAGACGGAGGTTGGTCAGGTCCTCGGTGGTGCAGATATGGTTGAGCAACTCGTCCTGCGTCCCGTAGACCGAGCGGATCGTGAAACGCTCGTAGTAGATTTCGCCGTTCTTGCGCCTGGTGCGGATTTCCCCCTGCCAACTGCCGGTGCTGTCGACGCTATGCCAGACCCGCTGGTAGAAGGCCTTGTCTTCCATGCCGGGTTGCAGTTCGCGCAGATTTTGGCCGAGCAGATCTGCTTCCGTATAGCCTGAAATTTCAGTCATCGCCGGGTTGATCGAGAGGATCACGCCGGCCGCATCGGTGATGAAAG
>CANFIC010000453.1 GCA_947446685.1 Burkholderiales bacterium | reverse complement strand
CGCCCATGTCATACGCGCCGCAGCCGGCAAGGAATTTTCAAGCCAGCCGCATCTGCACCGGACCGAGTTCCAGCTGGTCTATATCCTCAAGGGCTGGATCGAATTCGAATATGAAGGCCAGGGCATCGTACGCCTCGAAGCCGGATCCTGTGTGCACCAGCCACCCGGTATCCGCCACCGCGAACTTGGCCATAGCGACGACATCGAAATGCTCGAGATCGTGCTGCCGGCAGGCTTCGACACTGAGCTGGTTGACTCGGTCAGCGGCCCTTGACGAGATTGCGTTCGTGCTGAGCCTGTTGAAGGGGAGATAGCGATGAATTTTCTGGCCGTCGTGACCACCATTGGCAGCCGGGCCGAAGCCCAGCAACTGGCGCGAACCATGGTCGAGCAAGGCCTCGCCGCTTGCGCACAGATCTCCGAAATCGAGAGCTTTTTCAAATGGCAAGGGGCGGTCTGCAACGAGATCGAGTTCAGGGTGACTTTCAAGACCAGGGCGTCGGCCTACCCGGCGATCGAAAAAGCCATCCATGTTCACCATTCCTATGAGCTGCCTGCCATCCATGCCTATCCGATCCAGCAAATATCCGGCCCCTATGCCGACTGGATCATCAGTGAAACGGACCAGTGACGAATCAACTTGAGCTGGCTTTTTTGCTCGAAGATTTTTTTCAAACTGATTGGAGAAAACCATGTTCCTGACACTCTTGCTGGTGACCTTTGTGCTGTCATTTTTGGTGGCGGCGGGCGTGGTCCGCTTGTTCTCGAAATCGCTCGAAGCGATCCTGAACCGGATCATTGCTGACGCCATCAGTTCGGCTTGGCTGCGCTATATCAAATTCGCGATCATGGTCACCGGCATCTCGGCGGGCGTGCGCATCAATGAGCTGGAGAAATACATCACCCCGATGCGCTCCGAAAAAGAGGCGCGCATCATCGAGCTGACCAGCGAGCGCTGGATTCTTGAAATCTACCGCACGGTCATCGATTCGCTGCAAGGCATCGCCTGGATGCTGCTGGTGTTCTTTGTCTTTGCACTGATCGCCTATGTGCTCGTCCATCGCGCCGAATCGCAGCGCAAATCCAGCTGAAATCCAATCGATGAAAAATTCCCAAGGTCTCGTCGCTGCCTTGCTGCTGATCTGCTCGATTCAAGGCCGAGCGCAGGTCAGCGAGCAGGTGGTCGATATTCCAACCCGGCAAGGGGTCACCCAGCGAATGCTCTTGCTGACACCGGCTGCGCCCAAGGCGGTGGTGGTCTTGCTCGCCGGGGGTCATGGCGGTCTGCAGTTATCTGCCGACGGTGAGATGCAATGGGGCAAGGGCAATTTTCTGGTGCGCACGCGGCAGCAATTTGCCCAGCAGGGTCTGAGCGTTGCCGTCATCGATGCGCCCTCTGACCGGCAGGAGCCGCCTTTTCTCGATGGCTTCAGGCAGACCAGCGCCCATCTGGCCGACATGAAGGCGGTGATCGCCTGGCTGCACCAGAGCGCTGCGCTGCCGGTCTGGCTGGTCGGAACCAGCCGCGGGACGCAATCTGCGGCCTTTGTCGCCACCGAACTGACCGGCGCCGCAGGGCCAGACGGCATTGTGCTGACTTCAAGCATCATGACCGACCGCTGGACCCGCCCCGTACCGGCGATGCCACTGGGAGAAATCCGCATTCCCACGCTGGTGGTGCACCACCGACAGGACGGCTGCGCGAGTTGCTTGTTTAGCGGCACCTCAAAGCTGATGGACAAGCTCGACAACTCGCCGAAGAAGGAACTGCTGGCTTTCACCGGCGGGGTGAGCACAGGCGACCCTTGTCAGGCCTTCGCGCATCACGGCTACAACGGCCTGGAGGACGAAGTCGTCAGGCAGATCTCGGCCTGGGTTGTGGCTTCGGCCGCCAAGCCTTGAGGCATCCCTACATGCCTTTGAACAGATGGGTATAGCTGCGGCTGACTTCGAGCTTTTCGCTGAGTCCCTTCACGCCGACCATCTGGCGGCCGCGAAAGTCGCGGGTGATGCCTTCGATCGCATGGGCATTGACCAGGGTTGAGCGGTGGATTTGCCAGAACAGCGCCGGGTCGAGCTCATCGACCAACTCCTTGATCGGCTTGCGGATCAAGGCCTCGACCGATGCCGTCTGCACCCGCGTGTACTTCTCGTCGCTGATGAAAAACAGCACCTCTTCGACCGGGATCATCTGGATCGTCTGGCCGACACTGGCCTGGATCCATTGCAGATGCTTGGCAGCACCGGCAGGGTTCAGTCTGGCTGATAGCTGGTGCAAGAGCTGCTGCAGCGGTGCGCCCGCAACGGCGGGCAGCTCATCGCTGAAGCGCTGGGCCAGCCGCTTCTTGATGCGTTCGACGGTGACCGCCAGGCGTTCACGTTCGGCGGGCTTGAGCACATAGTCGGCAACGCCCTGCTCGAAGGCTTCGACCGCGTATTGGTCATAGGCGGTGATGAAGACAATTTCCGGCACCAGCCAGCCATCGTCCTCGTCACCCATCTGGGCGATCTGGCGCGCCGCTTCGACGCCATTGAGTCCGGGCATGCGGATGTCCAGAAAAACCAGGTCGGGGTGATGTTCACGCACCAGCTCAACCGCCTCCAGCCCGTTCCTGGCTTCGGCAATGATGTCCAGATCGGGCCAGACCTCGATCAGCCGGCCGCGCAACTGTTCGCGCATCAAGCGCTCGTCGTCGGCCAGCAAGGCGCGGAATTTCCTGATTTGATTGGCTTCGTTCATGGGCCGATGGTATTGCCTAAGGGATGCTCTGCATAACTCAACGCGAGCGGGTGCGGTGCGGATCGGGATGGGATGCAAGGCGCATTTTGCGGCCAATAGCGCGTTCTATTGGCAATAAATGCAACGCCGCAGACCGCCCGAGGCAGCACTTGCACAAGCCGTGAGGGGTTATGCAGAGCATCCCTAAGCGCGGCGCAGCAACCACCACAACAACAGGCCGAGCAGCAGCAAGGGCGAGAACAAGAGGGCGCCAAAACTGAACAAGCTCAGCAACACACAAGCCAGGACCAGGCCGACCAGCAGCAGCGGCAGGCCCAGCCCCAGCATCAGCACCAAGGGCAGAACGATGCAAAGCACCATTGCGGTGACCATCAAGCCGAGCAAGCCGCTCATCCAGGGCGCCGCGCTGAGCCCCTGCAGGTCAAGGTCCTGACCATTGATGCTGATGCTGATCCCCGGCCCGCTCGCTACCTGCTG
>CANFIC010000452.1 GCA_947446685.1 Burkholderiales bacterium | reverse complement strand
GCTTGCTGGGGAGCGGAATTGCCGTCACCGGCGCGGTCATCGCGATCTTGTCCGAAGCTTTTTCAGCCGTTGCGCCAGCTGCCCGGTTGTTGCCAAAAATGAAATCGGCGATCAATCTGAAGCCCTGGCTCGAGGCCGCATCCATGTCACCATCGACCGTCACTTCGGCGACGATCAGCGGTGCATAGCGCCGGACCTCGATATTGCCGTCTTTCGACAGTTGTTCGAATTTTGGTTCTTCAATGGCCATGGCGTTACCTGCAATCATCAGGGAGAACAAGCTGATAAGAAAATTTTTGAAGTTCATTTCTCGGCCTCGGGAGTTTGGGATTGAAAGAGGGGCGGGACGCACATTTTTTCACCGTCCCAGCGCTGTCCGCACCAGCATTCGCCTTCAGCGTTGATGATGCAGGTACCCGTCCCGCAGCAACGCGGGTCATGGTCATCGTCGATGACCTGTGGATTCGGGAACTCCATGGGGCTTCAGTTCCTGGCGAGTTCGGTCGATCGGCCGAAGGTCCAGGTCAACCCGAGTCCCGCCGAACTGCCGCTGGCGTTGAGATGCAAGGGGCTGTTCAGGTTGGCCGCACCGGCATAACTGTCATAGCGAAGAAAACCGAAGACGCGCAGATCAGCGTTGATTTCCTTGGACAGGCTCAGGCCGAGTCGGGTCGAGATCAATCCTGCTTTGGCATCGAAGGTCGGCCTTGCTGCGCTGGCAAAGCGCGGTGCAACGCTGTAGAAATATTGATTCAGACTGCGGTCGCCGAACACCAGGCTGGCATTGGCTGACAGATTCAGGCCGGCGATGAGGTCACGAGATTCATAGGAAATCTCGGGCTCGGCCGCCCATCCCTGCCGGTTCATGCCACCGCTGAATTCAAGCACGGTGCGAACCGGTAACTCGAGCTTCCAGCGGCTGCCGGCAGTCGGCTTGGCCAGGGTCATCTTCAGCCGCGGCCCGAATTCGACCAAGGTGCCCATGTCAGGCATGCCGGCACGTACGGCGACATTCTTCGAATTTGCCGGCAATGAGGCGGCGAAACCGACGTCGAACTCGAGGTCGTCGGTGCGCATCACTCTGGCGCCGATCCCGCCGCGGTCGGCGCGCAGCACCTCACCGCGGTAAATGAAGAAAGGCAAGGCCAACGCGCGCTGGCTGCGGTCGGCAGAGCCAGGGTAGGCCGGAGTCGATGCCACACCAGCAAATACGCCGGCCTCCCACAAGGGCAAGGGGCGCTCTTGCGCTTGTGCCGAGAACATTGACAGCATGCCTGACAGGCAAATTAACAGTCTGAATTTCATCGTAGATCCCGTCTCGCTTTGCAAGCCATCACCGGACAGTCCGGTAGCCAGGGCGAGATTTGACCATAGGGGCTGCAATTTCGCCGGGTCCGCCTGATTAACCTTGGCATGCCAGAATGACCTGCATGAAAACTATCAATCTGAACTCGCTGTGCCTTGGTTTGTTTGCGGCGGCTCTGCTGAGCCTGTCGCTCGTCAGTCAGGCGGCACTGCCGTCCGACTTGAAAGATCCGGCAATCGCGCAGCTGTTGAATGAAATCTCTGCCACACGCATCGAGCAACGCGTACGCAAGCTGGCGGCATTCGAGACCCGGCACACCATGTCCGACGCCACGTCTGAAACCCGCGGCATCGGCGCAGCGCGGCGCTGGATCCAGCGCGAGTTGCAGGAATGTTCGAACAAGAACGGTGGTCGCTTGCAGGTCACGATGGATTCATTCATCGAGCCTGCCGGACAGCGCATGACCAAAGCGACCGAGTTGGTCAATGTCGTGGCAACGCTGCCGGGCAGCTCAGTCGCTTCGCGCGACCGGATCCTGGTTGTCAGTGGGCATTACGACTCGCGCAACAGCGATGTGATGGATGCAAGCGGTCTGGCACCCGGCGCGAACGACGATGCCTCGGGCGTCGCCGCCGTCATGGAGATGGCTTGCGCATTTGCCGGGCGCAAATTTGACGCGACGCTGGTATTCATGGCGGTTCCTGGCGAAGAGCAGGGCCTGCTTGGCGCCACCCATTGGGCCAAGGAGGCGCGCGTCAAAGGCCTGCGCATCGAGGCGATGATCACCAACGACATCATCGGCAGTGCCACAGGTGACGCCGGCCAGCGAGATGCCAAACAACTGCGTTTGTTCGCCGACGGACTTGATCCATTGCTGCGCTTGCTGGTGCAGGCGCGCAGCAATCAGCCCGCCAGCGACGCCGAGACCAAGGCCAACGATGCGATGCGCGAGGATCTGCAACAGCTGGTCCTGGCCGGCGGTGCCGAAGACTTGCCGACGCATCAGCTCGGTCGTCATTTGAAGTCCGCGGGCGAGTTGTATCTGCCTGGTTTCAAGGTCAACCTGATCCAGCGCCGCGACCGCTACCTGCGTGGTGGTGACCATCTGCCGTTTCTGGAACGCGGATACGCTGCCGTGCGTTTCACCGAGCCGTTCGAGAACTTCAATCATCAACACCAAAACGTTCGCACCGAGGGCGGCGTGGTCTATGGCGATCTGCCCGAGTTCGTCGACTACGCCTATGTGGCCGATGTCGCACGCGTCAATGCGGCTGGCCTGGCCAGCCTGGCTTTGGCGCCAGCCGCACCGCTGAACTTGCGGCTCCATGTCACTGAGTTGACCAATCAAAGCCAGTTGAGCTGGAGCCCGAATAGTGATGCCGAACTGGCCGGCTATCGCCTGGTCTGGCGCGCGACCGAGTCGGCCGTCTGGCAACAGGCAATGGATCTGGGCTTGGTCACGACGGTGACCTTGGACGTCTCCAAGGACAACGTGATCTTCGGCCTGCAAGCGGTTTCGAAATCAGGCCATGCCAGCCTGGCTGCTTTCCCGCTGCCGCTGCGTCAGGTCAAGTGAGGTTCAAGGGTTGAAGAACAATGGTGAGCCGGGCGGCGGGTTACGGAGCAGGCTTGGCGTGCAGGAACGCGAACATTGCCGCCATTGACAGGGTGGCTGCCAGTGCGAAGACCCAGGCCGGATCCTGCGTCCACAACAGACCCGCCAGCAATGAAGCGGGCAGGTAAAGGCAGCCGGTGACGAAGTTGTAGATGCCGACAGCGCTGGCGCTGCGATCGGGCTCCAGGTCAACGATGAAGGCCTTGCTCTGTGCTTCGTCGATGGCGTAGAAGCAGCCGTAGACCGCAAACAGCCAGGCCATTTGAGCGGGTGTCGTGACCCAGATCGCGCCGAGGT
>CANFIC010000451.1 GCA_947446685.1 Burkholderiales bacterium | reverse complement strand
CCCTAGCGCTCGTCACTAATAAAGCGACTCCAAATCTCAAATAAACCAACCCGCCAGCCTGCATAGCTCTACAGTTATTGGGTTACCTTATCAACTGCCCGTGCGGATCAATCACAAACTTCACGGGCGCACCGGCATCAAACTGTGCATAGCCGGTAGGGGCTTCATCCAGTGAGATGACCTTGACGCCGACGATGTCGGCGATCTTGATGCGGTCCCACAAAATAGCTTGCATGAGCGCACGGTTGTACTGCATCACCGGTGTCTGGCCCGTCATGAAGCTGTGCGATTTAGCCCAACCCAGACCGAGGCGGATGCTCAATGAGCCGGTCTTAGCGGCTTGGTCGACACCACCCGGATCTTCTGTCACATACAGGCCGGGGATGCCGATCTTGCCAGCAGCTCTTGTGATCTCCATCAACGAATTGAGCACGGTGGCCGGCGCTTCATGCTGCGCACCTTCATGGCCGTGGCCGCGTGCTTCAAAGCCGACGGCATCGATGGCGCTGTCAACTTCCGGCACACCGAGAATGGCCTGAATCTGATCGCCCAGCGGCACATCGGTGGACAGGTCGGCCACCTCGAAACCCACGCTCTTGGCATGTTTGAGTCGGACCGGGTTGACATCGCCAACGATGACAACGGCAGCGCCCAACAATCTGGCGGACGCAGCAGCCGCCAGACCGACCGGGCCAGCCCCCGCCACATAGACCGTGCTACCGGGACCAACGCCTGCCGTTACCGCACCGTGATAACCCGTCGGCAGAATGTCAGACAGGCATGTCAGGTCACGGATCTTTTCAATCGCCTGCTCGCGATCGGGAAACTTCAGTAAGTTGAAGTCCGCGTACGGGACCATGACGTATTCAGCTTGCCCGCCAACCCAGCCGCCCATGTCGACATAACCGTAAGCGCCGCCGGGACGAGATTCATTGACGGTGAGGCAGACGCCGGTCTGGCGTTCCTTGCAGAGTCGGCAACGACCACAAGCAACGTTGAAGGGCACAGAGACGATGTCGCCGACGTCAAGCGTTTCGACGTCCTTGCCGGCTTCAATGACCTCGCCCGTGATTTCATGACCCAGCACCAAACCCGCAGGGGCGGTGGTGCGACCGCGCACCATGTGCTGATCGGAGCCACAGATATTGGTGGTGAGCACCTTGAGGATGACGCCGTGGTTAGCGGTGCGGCCTTTGGGATTGAGAAGTTTGGGGTAGTCGATCGCGCGAACTTCCACTTTCCCCTGCTCGACGTAGACGACACCTCTGTTGTTTCCCATTTGTTTCTCCTGGTGGTTATTGGATGAATTGCGGCTCGTCAGAGGTCCAGCACAAGAAGAGGCGAGATTGATCTTGAACAACAGGCCATAAACTGGTCGTTGGTCACACGTTCTTCATCCGTAAGGTACATGTCCTTGTGGTCAGGCGTGCCCTCCAGCACCCTCGTCAGGCAGGTGCCACATATGCCTTGTTCGCAAGACACTGGGATGTCCACTCCCAGGCGGGTCACCGCAGCTACTACGGTCTCATTCGGCGCCACAGTCACCGACTGGCCGAGACTGGGAATGCGTACCTCGAATGAATCGCCGCCAGCGGGCTTTACCGGCATAAAACTTTCGTAATGAATCTGGTCCTCAGGCCAGCTCTGCAATTTCGCGGTTTCCAGAACGTGGTCCAGGAACCCCGTTGGTCCACAGGTGTAAATGTGGGTATCGCGTGCAGCTTCGCGGGCGCTGTGCAAAAGCGTTGCCACCGAATCACTCTTGCATAGTTCATCATCCGCATGAACAATCACCTGCTGCGCAAACGGGCTGCTTTGCAGTTCGTTCAGGAACGCAGCGCGGCTACGTGTCCGCACAAAATAGTGCAGCTCAAATGGTCTGCCTTGAGTGTTGAGTCGGCCAGCCATGGCCAGCAACGGGGTTATGCCTATTTCCCCAGCAAACAGCAAACTCGAATGAGAACCTTCCTGCAAGGGGAAGAGATTGCGCGGCAGGCTGATGCGCAAACTGTCTCCTTCGCCCAGCGCGTGTAGCGCCAGCGAGCCGCCTCTGGTGTTGGGGTCCCTCAGCACGGCAATACGGTAACCCTCCTGCTGGCCCAAGGCGTTACACAGCGAATATTGGCGCACCAGACCATTGGGCAGATGTACATCAATATGCGCTCCGGCCTCCCATGACGGAAGCGAACGGCCATCAGTCGCGACCAGATTGCAAGCAATGATGTCCGTCGCCTCAACAGCCCTGCGCGAAACTCTGACCAGCAATTCACCGTTGTTCATGCGCACCCACTCACTTCAGTGGGCATTGAGATGCATAGGCATCTTGGTAGCTCTTGAACGGTGTGGACACCGTCTTCAGACTCAACCGACCACCCGAATCCTTGGCCACTTCCATGATGTGCATGCCCTGAATCGGGAAGTTGTTGTTGCCAAACTTGAAATCACCGCGAACCGACTTGAAACTGGCGCTCTTGAGTGCAGCCATGAACGCATTTTTGTCAGCCACATTACCCTTGACCGTTCCGATTGCCGAGTCAAGCAACTGGGCTGCGTCGTAACTCTGCGCCGCGTAGTTTGAGGGAATACGCTTGTACTTACGCTCGTACTCATCGACAAACTGTTTGCTCTGGGCATTCTGGAAATCGGGGGCCCAGAAACCACCACTCACGATACCGATGGCGGAGTCGCCAATAGCCGGAAGCGACAGCGCATCAACCACAAAGGTCGTGAGCAGCGGCTGGTTTTTAGACAGGCCGGCCTGTGCATACTGCTTGGCGAATGCCACACCAAGTCCACCCGGGAAAAACGCAAATACCGCATCAGGTTTGGCCGCAGTCACCTGGGATATCTCTGCGGAAAAATCCATTTGTGTAAGAGACGTATAAACCTCATCAGCCAAAGCGCCTTTGTAATAGCGTTTGAAGCCCGCCACGATATCTTTGCCAGCCTGGTAATTGGGCGCTAGCACAAATACCTTTTTGTAGCCCTTGTCTTTTGCATACTGACCGACTGCCTCAGCAGCCTGGTCACCCTGCCAGGATGTAATGAACTGGTAGGTCGAGCACTGGTTGCCGGCGATCTGCGACGGGCCAGCGTTGGAGCCGATCAGAAACACTTCTTTCTCGGTGATGTACTTGTGCACGGCCATCATGATGTTTGAGAAAGAAATGCCCGTGATGATTGGCACTTTTTCCTTTTCGATCAGACGCCGCGCTGCCT
>CANFIC010000450.1 GCA_947446685.1 Burkholderiales bacterium | reverse complement strand
GCTTGCAAGGTCTGGCGGGAAACACCTAAGTTGCGCGCAAAGGCGCTCACTGACATGCCCGGCAAACTGGGCAACACATCTTCCCGCAGAATGGCTCCGGGGTGGGTTGGTACACGTTTACGCATCATTCTGTCCTAGTGATAATTCTCGAAATCAACTTTGAAAGCGTTCTCACCCCGCCACTCAAAGGTAATGCACCACGGCCCATTGACATGCACGCTGTAGCGCTTTGGCTTGCCTTGGAGTCCATGGAAATCAAAACCTGGAACATTTAAAGCCTCTGGCGTCTTGGCAATGTCAATGGCATCGAGTCGGCGAAGCGCCCGCTCAGCCAGCGCCTTTTGCAACTTCGCGCTGGTGCCTTTCTCAAAAAGCTCCTGAAGCCCTTTGTGCTTGAACGACTCAATCATTGGGTAAAAGTGTAAATGATGTCTTTACACATGGCAAGCCGGCTGCTTACCGGGGCAGGGGCAACAGCAGGGCTAACGGGCCCAAGGCCGCCGCATTCCGCTGCGCTGCTTGACCGGGCTACAGGGTAAGTGATTGATTTACCCATGAAAAAGGCCTTCGAGTATCGCTACTCGAAGGCCTTTGTCTTAACTAATGGTCGGGACGGTGGGATTCGAACTCACGACCCCTTGGACCCCATCCAAGTGCGCTACCTGGCTGCGCTACGCCCCGACTGAGCTTTGCATTGTAAGCGAGTTTGCAGCCGGCTCGGCACTCAGGCGAGCAGGGTTTCGCGAATCGAGCGCAGTTCGTCACCGACTTGTTCGATCGACAGTCTGTCATCGCCATCCGGGCCTGCGATGACCGGCTCGCCCGCGTCGGCTTCAGCGTCGAGCAGGCGAGCCTCCTCGAGTTCTTGCATGAACAGCTGCGCACCATTGCTGCGCAGGCTGCTGCCATCGGTCAGCTGATTGCGCGCGCCGCTGATGGTGAAACCCTGGTCGTAAAGCAGGTCACGGATGCGGCGGATCAGCAGCACTTCATGGTGCTGGTAATAGCGCCGGTTGCCGCGCCGCTTCATCGGCCTGAGCTGGGTGAATTCCTGCTCCCAATAGCGCAGCACGTAGGCTTTGACGCCACAAAGCTCGCTCACCTCACCGATGGTGAAGTAGCGTTTTGCAGGGATGGCGGGAAGCAGCATGTCCATTCAGATCAGGTCGCGCAGGGAGAGCAGACTCTACTCGATGTCGTCGCCAGAAAGTTCATCGCCTTGCACCAAACTTTTCAATTTCGGGCTGGCATGAAAAGTCACGACGTTGCGGGCCTTGATCGGGATCGATTCGCCGGTGCGGGGATTGCGACCCGGCCGCGGGGCCTTGCGCCGGATGTTGAAGTTGCCAAAGCCCGACAGCTTGACATCGTCACCACTGACCAGCGTGCCGTGAACAATGACGAAAAAGGCGTCGACCATGTCTTTCGATTCACGCTTGTTCAAACCGAGCTTGTCGAACAGCATTTCAGCCAGTTCGGCCTTGGTCAGGGTCGGCGTTTCCAGGCTGGCCAGCATCAGCCGACCTGCTTTGACTTCGGCACCGTCATCGTTCATGGCTGAGTTCATTTATCCGCGCAAACGCGCACCCAATTGCTGGACCAAGGCTTGTACCACGGCCGCGACGGTTTGCTCGATGCGCTCGTCGGTCAGCGTTGCTTCATCGTCAAGCAGTTCGAGTCGCACCGCCATGCTGCGCTCACCCGACTGCAGATCGGTGCTGGCCTGGGTCGGCTTGAAGACGTCAAACAATCGGGCCGAGCGCACCAGCCCGTCATGCGCAGCGGCAATCACCTGCATCAGCGCCTCATGGGTGACATGTTCAGCGACGATGACGGCAATGTCGCGCAGCGCCGCCTGCTGGCGCGGCAAGGCAACGGCCGCTGGCATTGACTGCGCCAGCAAGGCCGGCAGGTCGAGCTCGAACAGCACCGGCGCGGTAGGCAGCTCATAGGCCTGACGCCATTTGGGATGCAACTCGCCCACCATGCCGATGGCGCAACCGTCGAGCTCGATGCGGGCACTGCGGCCCGGATGCAGGGCAGGAAATTCGGCGGCGACAAAGCGCAGCTGGCGCGGTGCGAACAGCGCTTCCAGATCGCCCTTGACGTCGAAGAAATCGACGTTGCGGTCGCGCTGGCTCCATTGCTGCTGGTCGACAGGGCCGAATGCCAGGCCGGCAGCACGCATTGGCTGGGCCACGCCGGCAATGCTGCTGTCGCTTTCCAGCATGGCAGCGTCACGCAAGAAGACCCGACCGATCTCGAACAAGCGCACCCTGGTCGCCTTGCGGCTGAGGTTGTAGCGCAGCACATGGATCAGGCTGCCGATCAGGCTCGAGCGCATCACCGCCAGCGGGGCTGCGATCGGGTTCAGCAACTCGATCGGCTGCGGGTTGCCGGCCAGCTCTTTTTCCCAGCGGGCTTCGACGAAGCTGAAGTTGATGGCCTCGAAATAATCGCGCGCGGCGATCTGCTGGCGCAGTGCATGCACCGAGCGGCGCGATTCCGACATCACCTTGCCGACCACCGGGGCCAGCGGCGGCGTTGCCGGCAGCGCGCGGTAACCGATGACGCGGATGACTTCTTCGATCAGGTCTTCCTCGATCTGGATGTCGAAACGCCAGCTCGGTGGCGTCACGGTCAGAACGCCGGGCGCCTGGGTGAATTCAAGCCCCAGCCTGGTGAAGACGCCTGCGCAGTCTTCCTGCGTCACCGGCATGCCGATGATCTTGCTGGCCCGCGCAACGCGCAACGCGACCGGCCGGCGTTCCGGCAAGCCGGTCACCTGATCGTCGATCGGCCCGCAAGTCGTCTGGGCATCACCGCAGATTTCGAGCACCAACGCGCTGATGCGCTCGATATGTTCGACCGTCAAGGCCGGGTCGACGCCGCGCTCGAAGCGATGGCCGGCATCGGTCGAAAAGTTGAAGCGGCGCGAACGCCCCATCACCGCCTTGGGCCACCAGAAAGCGGCTTCGACATAGATGTTGCGGGTGTCGTCAGAGACTGCAGTCGCATCGCCGCCCATAATGCCGGCCAGCGATTCAACGCCCTGCGCATCAGCCACTACGCCGACTGTTGCATCGAGCTGCACCGTGTTGCCGTTGAGCAGCTTCAGGCTCTCGCCAGGTTCGGCCCAGCGCACGATCAATTCGTCATGGATCTTGTCCAGATCGAAGATATGCGAGGGGCGACCGTACTCGAACATCTCATAGTTGGAAATGTCG
>CANFIC010000449.1 GCA_947446685.1 Burkholderiales bacterium | reverse complement strand
CCAGATGCTGGCCGAGTTGCCGGTGCAGAACGATTTCGACCTGCTGCTGGAAAGTGCCCAGTCCTGGGTGCTGTCGCGCATCAAGACCCAGGATGCTTTTTCGCTGTTCGACATCGGCGGCGTCTTCGCCTTCCTCGGCCCGACGGGCGTCGGAAAAACAACCACTGTGGCCAAGATCGCCGCACGCTGTGTCTTGCGCTACGGCCGGCGCAACGTTGCTCTGTTGACGACCGACACCTTCCGGATCGGCGCGCAGGAACAACTGAGAGTTTTCGCCCGCATCCTGAATTTGCCCGTGGTGTCACTGCGCGACAGCGATGATCTGGAGGCCCGTCTGGCCGATCTGTCGACACGCAAGGTCGTACTGCTCGACACGGCCGGAGTTGGCCAGCGCGATTCGATGATGATGGAACAGCTCGACATGATCAGCAAGGGCTGCAGTGCCGTGCACCGCATTCTGGTGATGAGCGCAACCACCTCGACCCGAACCCTCGATGATGTGATCGAGTCGCATCAGAACGCCATGGGTGGGCATGACATCCATGCTGCCATCGTCACAAAGATTGACGAGGGCATGAGCCTGGCACCGACGATCGACTGCGTGATGCGCCACAAGTTGCCCTTGTTGTTCCTCTCGAACGGACAGCGCGTGCCGGAAGACCTGTTCGCAGCCGATGCCGCCTATCTGGCGCATCGCACGGTCAACCCGCGCGGGCGTAACAGCAGCGACACCGAGGCCGCCCATATTCCGGCCCTGATCGCCGATGAAATGTCGACCTGGACGCCCAACTTCAATACGCCATGACTGCTGTGAAAATGAACCAAGACAACGCTGCCGCGTCGACGCGGCAATCTGAAGCGCTGAGCATCGGTCGAACCCAGGCGGACGGCCTGCGCTCAATGTTTGGCAATGGGGGGCCGGTCGTTTATTGCGTGGCCAGCGCCCTGACCCCTGATGCAACCGTGACGCTCGGGCTGGGCACGGCGCATGCCTTGCGCCGTGGCGGCCACCTGACCTTGCTGGTCGACGAGGTGCCGCTGTTCGAGCGCCAGGCAATCAAAGGCTTCCCGTTCCCGGTGCGTTATGACCTGGGCCAGCTGTTCAGTGGTTCGATCCCCTTGAACCGGGTCCTGCGCAAGGTCGCCGAGAACCTCTGGTTTGCCGCTGGCGTGAAGGTCCGCGCGATGGTCGACAGCAAGCGGGCCCGCGGTCCGACGCTGGTGTCGATGCTGCAGCGCAGCGAGCTCGACTTCGAATTCGTTGTCGTGACGACCTGCGAGCCCTTTGGAAGTTCGATGAGCTGTTATGGCGAAGACATCCGGCGCATCGTTGTGGCGGGTCCGGATGATGCATCGATGAGCCGGGCCCTGTCGCATATCCGCGAGCTTTCGATCAGCATGGGTGGCGGCCAGGTGCCGGTGCTGATGGTCGGAGGCAACAGTGCCGATGTGGGCAAGGAAGCGTTCGAGCGCCTGTCTGCCGCCTCATTGAACCTGCTGGAACAGCCGCTCGAATGGCTGGGCTGGGTCAAGGCGGCCAATGCCAGCGCTTTCGGAGCATCTGGCGGCAACCCTGTCGACGACGGGGTCGCTTTGCCGATCTCGCTCTACCAATTGCTGGCGAGCCGGATCGCCAAACACGCCGAGTATTGATTGATGGCCATGCTGCGCCCGCGTCGGTTGGAGGCTTATGCCGCCGGCGCAGTCGACGACTTGATTCGAGAGCACCAGCCGATGGTGCGGCGCATCGCTTTCCAGATCGGTTCGCGCCTGCCCGCATCCATCGAGCTTGATGACCTGATTCAGGAGGGCATGCTCGGGCTGCTCGACGCAGTCAAGCGCTGGCAGCCACAAGCCGGAGGGGCTCCCTTCGGCGCTTATGCCAGGTTGCGCGTGCGCGGAGCCATGTACGACTGGCTGCGCGGTAACGATATGGTGCCGCGACATCAACGCGATAAATTGAACGCGGCACAGGAAGCCGTGGTCGCCCTGGGTCATGAACTGGGCCGTACCCCTGACGATGTCGAGGTGGCGGAAAAGCTCGGGCTGACCCTGTCGGCTTACCACGCCTTGCTGGAAGGCGCGGTGTCGCTTTCAGTGGTCGACGACTTGCCGGTGAACTATGAGCCGGTCAGCGATGAGCGCAGCGACCCGCTCGAGGCCGCGGCCTTGCGCGAGGCGATGGGACAGTTGCAGCCCTTGCTGAAGGATTTGCCCGAGAAGGAGCAGCAGGTGCTGGCGCTGCATTACACCGAGCATTTGAGCTACCGCGAGATCGCCTTCGTGATGGATTTGACCGCTGGCCGCATCAGTCAACTGCATACACAGGCGATGCTGCGCTTGCGCGCTGGCTTGACGAAAAAACCGTCAAAAAGCTGAATCAGGCGCTGTCGTCAGGCCGCGCAGCGCGACCGGCGAATCAATCTCAGGCGTGCCGCGACAAGCGTGAGCCTGGATCCATCGATGCACCAGGCCCGTAAGTGCTGGACTTGGAATGTTCGAGCTGCAAGGCGCGAACGGTGGCCACACGGTGCATGGCGATGCGGATCAATTCACCGCTGACCCGGTTGTCAGCCCGCAGCTGACCGAGCAATTCGAGCAATTCGATTCGCTGGGCTTCGGGTTTGGCTTCGATTTCATCGCGCAAAGCGGCAAAACCGCCGGGGCTGGCCTCAAGGGTCGCATAGCCCTGTTCAAGGTCGCCATTGATCTGCGCCAGATCGTCGAGTTGATTGCTTTCCAGCAATTCGCGTTGACGCGCGAGCGAGTTGCCCAGCGCTTTCAACAAATGCAACAGCGTAGCTTCCTTGCTCATGATCGGAAACGATCAGTCCTTGGCCTGACGCTTTTGACCTATCGACTGCAAGGCATCTTCGACCAGCGAATGGGCCAGGCCTTCGTAGTCGATCTGGAATGTACCGGCCTTGATCCGCTGCTTCAGCGTGACCAGCAATTGGTTGTCGCTGAACTCGGTGCTCGAAACCACTGCAGCCAGGGTGCCGGCCGCAATGTCAGAAACCTTGACGCTGACTGCCGGACCAGGTGCAACAGATTCGGTGGGGGCAGCGGTTCGGCCGGTATTGGCCAGGTTATTGACGCCGCCATCACTTTTCACTGACGGCGTTGCCCCGCTTCGCGCGCTGCCTGCCAAACCATCTGTCAGTGTTTTGATATTCATCATCACAACCATTTAAAGTGTTACATCAACATGGCCAGCACGCACCACGCT
>CANFIC010000448.1 GCA_947446685.1 Burkholderiales bacterium | reverse complement strand
GAGAGCGATCATCGCAAACGGCTCGCTGCTGCCATCCCAGGAAACGAGGACTACCGGTTTGTTCATGGCTGGTGCCAGCGGTTGAGCAGCGAATACGCGGCCTTGATGCGGAATTTTCGCCAGCTCGCCACCAGACCGCTGGCTGCGGCCTTGGCGCCGATCGAGCTTTGCAGGCTGGTGTCGTCCAGCGTGATCGCCGCCGGCATCACGCCCTGGACCTTCAAGCCACTTTCCCACCAGTAACGCAGGTCGACATCGACCGGTCGGCCAAAAGGGAGGCGGCTGTCGAGCAGTTTTTTGGCGCCGCTGCGGCTGATGACATAGCCGGCCGTCAGACTCGGTACACGCAAGTAGTCGACCAGTTCGAACCCTGCGGTCAAGGGGCGGGCAGCGCTCAGCTTTTCATGTTCACGACCGATCAGCTTGATCATGTCCCAGCCAGCGGGGAGTTGCTCGATCGCGCTAATCACCGCGCCGAATTCAGGCCTCAGCGCCACATCGTCCTCGAGCAAGACCATGGCAGGATGGTCCGACGCCAGCAACCAGGCCCAGGCCAAGAGGTGGCTGGTGTAGCAGCCCTTTTCGCCGGCCACCAGCGGCTTGTGGAATTGGATTGAATTCAGCGCGGCCGAATAGTAGCGGGCCTGTTCTGCCTCAGTCAATTCGGTCCAGCGGGTCGCGGCGAAACGCTCGGCTGTCAGCCCCAGGCGACTGAATTCGGATGCCATCCGCTCGCGGCGAGCGCCATCGCTGTCGAGGTTGATGAAGAGGATGGGCAGCACGCTTACTCGCACCAATGCTCGGCAATCCAATGCGCCGGCCTGGCATGGCGCCAGTTGCCATTGTTGCGTCCGGCCAGCGCATCGGGCGGATTGACCACGCCGTGAAAGATCACGATGCGGCAGCCTGCCGGAACGAAGGGCTCGCGCCAATAGCTGCTTGGCCAGAACGGAATGCAGTGGTATTTGAAGCTGGCACACCAGGATGGATCCCAGTAACTCAACTTGCCCTGCTGGTGCAGCAGGTCGGACAGATAGGCCTGCTCATTGCGGAAATCTTGCTTGACCTGGGCCTGATTGGCACGGAACTCGGTCAACACATCGTCATGGGCACCGAGCTGAAAGCGGTAGACCGATGAATTGCCGGTCACGCGCCAGGGACGCTTCCAGTCGTGAATGATCAGGAACTCGCCGGGGACTTCGAAGAACGGCGTGATGTCATCGACGATCACCACATCGAGGTCGAGGAACAAGGCCGTTCCCTTCAATCCATGTATGGCACCGAGCTCGGGGCTGAAAGTGGTGAGCTTCTTCCAGCCACGCTCGGGCTCGCCATTGGGCAGGGTCAGCTCGGGGATCGGCAGGCACAGCACTTCGGCGCGGATGCCCTCCACCTGGTCAGTCAGGCAGACGAAGCGAAACTCGCCGCGTAGATGACGCCGCACCATCGCGTAGAGCCGGTTTACATAATCGGGGCCATATTTCTGGCCCCATTTCATGCACAGGATGACTCGTTCTTGCCTCATCGGGTCAAAGCTCTTCAACATGACGCGGCGGGTAGCTGTCCCAGGTCAGGCAGCCTGGGCATTGCCAGAAATAACGCTGGGCCTCGAAGCCGCAGGCTGCACAGCGGTAGCGCTGCAGCGGGCGCAGCGCCAGGTCGATCGCCGCATTGACCAGCGGCGCTTCTTCGGCACTGAGCAGGTTCTGGCTTTGGGTCAGCAATTCACGCGCTGCCGACAGGCTTGGCTGAACACGCAGATGGCGGGTCAGGCGTTGGCGCTGCAGACCGCTGGCGGGCTCAAGCCTGGCGATTGCCTGCAGCAACGGCATGCTCGGCGCGCGCTGGTATTGGGCAGTCAATAAGGGCAAGGCCTGCTCCGGACAACCGGCCGCTTGCGCCGCTTCGGCATAGTCGTTGGCGACCAGGCTGAAGGCGGCTGGGTTCACCACCAGCAACTCGGCAAAAGCGGCCATCGCTGCTGCCGGTTGCCCTTGCCTGGCCAGCATCTGCCCGCCCAGCACATGGGCTCTGGCGGCCTGCGGTGCGACTTGGCGGGCTTGCGCGAGCAGGTCCGCGGCTTCACCGTCCTGATTGCGCGCCTGGGCTTGCAGGGCCATCTCGCATTGGTAATGCGCAATCCGGGCAGCAAATGAGGCGGTGCCGGCTTGTTCCAGACGCCGCGCGACATCGGCGGCCTGGCGCCAGTCGCGCGTGCGCTCGAACAGCGACAGCAAGGCCATTTCCGCTTCGCTCTCGAATGCAGTACCGCGCAAGGCTGAAAAAGCCGTTTCGGCGCGGTCGAAAAGACCAGCCTTCAAAAAATCCTGGGCGAGCGCATATTGGGCCCGTTCGCGCTCCTGCCGCGGCAGATCGCCGCGCTGCAGCAGATGCTGGTGCACCCTGACCGCGCGCTCGTATTCGCCGCGACGCCTGAACAGATTGCCCAAGGCGAAATGCAACTCCGAGGTGTCCGGATCGCGTTGCACGGCTTCGATGAAGGAATCGATGGCCTTGTCCTGCTGGTCATTGAGCAGCAGATTGAGACCCTTGAAATAAGCTTTCGGAGCACCTTGTTGCTCGCGTTTCCACTGCCGGGTGTCGAGTTTGGAAGCAAGCCAGCCGAGGGCGAATGCCGCTGGCAAAACGAACAGCAGCCAGCGCAGGTCAAAGTCCATCGTGCAGCGGCGCCGCAGCGCTCGAGGGGGACGGAGTCAAGCCACTATCAGTTGCCTGCGCCTTGCGGCGATGCCGCCACCAGGCCGGCACCATCGCCAGCACACCAACTGCGCAACCCAGACCGAAGGCCAGCAGCACGATGATGACCTGCGGCGCGCGCCATTCATGGCCGAAAAACCAGCGCACCGAAGCCTCCTGGCTGTTGTTCAGCGCAAAGGCAAACAGGGCAAAAAAGAGGAAGGCCCGCAAGAGCCAGACGAAGAATCGCATGGGTCAGGAGTTTACGGCTGCGGCGGATTGCTGCGGCGCGACTCTTGCGCGGGTTGTTGATCGGCAGGCAATTCGGCATCGACCTGCTCGCGCAGGGCTTTGCCTGGCTTGAAATGTGGCACGAGCTTTTCGGGAATCAGCACCTGTTCGCCGCTGCGCGGATTGCGACCTTTGCGGGGAGGGCGGCGGTTGACCTGAAAACTGCCGAAGCCGCGGATTTCGATCCGGTGGCCGCGCGCCAGGGCGTCGGACATGGCATCGAGAATCGTCTTGACGGCGAAT
>CANFIC010000447.1 GCA_947446685.1 Burkholderiales bacterium | reverse complement strand
CAACATGAATCGCTACTTCTTTGTCGTGAGGGACTTGCACCCTTTACTCCTTACCGGTTTATCCGGCGCACTCAGGTCTTGCTTTCACGCAAGGGTTTTGCCATTGCCGAACCTCAGTGGGAATTTGATTGATTGCAAGACCTGACCCCTAGGTGCTGACCCCTAGGTGTTGTTGACATCACGGCAACCGAAATATACCGGCAGCAACGGCAAATAGAGCGAGGCCCAGGCCAATTACGACCACGCCCGCAAACACAGCATTTCTGCCTCGAATCCACCACAACGGGGTATTGCTACCTTCGCTTGTGACGGGAATCTCGCGAGTACGGATAAAACTCCATCCAACGTAAATGAGGATGCACCCGCACAGGGCTTCGAAGACTTGGAGGAACGTCATTTGCGGTTTAACGTGGAGCTAACCGGCGCCGATAGGCGTCTGAGTTGAGCGCCGGGTTGGCTCCGCTGCGCTCACGCCAGCGCTTCGCGTACCACCTCGGGATGCTTGCGGGCTATGCGAATGAGAGCTTGAGCCGCGCCAGACGGTGACCTACGGCCTTGCTCCCACTCCTGCAGAGTGCGCTTTGAGATGCTGAGTGCGGAAGCGAACTCGGATTGCGACATTCCAGTGCCTTGACGTGCTTCAACGACTTCATTGATCTCAACGGTGGTCACGCGAGCAAAGTTCCGTGCCTTCATCTGGCGTACGGACTCCAGAAGCCTTTGACCCAGTTCTTCGCCTGAGGTCTTGGTGGATTTACGCGAGGTCATCTTCGATCTCCTTACGGATTGTCTTCAGTATGTGGGCCGGAATCGTGTCTCTCTCGGCCTTCGGGTAGACCAACAGCATGCACAACTCACCTGCTTCAAGCCTGCAGAAGTACACGATGCGAACGCCGCCTTGCTTACCCATTCCTGGGCGTGACCACCGTACCTTTCGGCAGCCACCACTTCCTTTGATCACCGCACCGGCCTCAGGCTCGCCTGCTATCCATGAGAAGAACTCCAGCCGTTCTTCAGTGGACTAAATCTTGGCGGAATCTTCGGTGAAGATCGGGGTTCCGTAGATTGAGAATACGGACGAATCATACGTCAAAGACGTATTCGATGCAGGCTGGTCCGGTGCGGAGGTGTTTTGCGGAGCCTAACTATTGATATGTGGCGACTGTTTTGCCGTTTTTGTCTGCGACCAGCAAGTCCAACCCAAATGGGCGTTTTCAGATGCGATCAAAGCGGGCCGACTCACCGGCTGGGCCGACAGTTACCTGGAATTGTGCTGATCGAACGGAGCATCGGCGATCAATGCGACCAACTCCTGGGTGGCTGTGGATCAAACCCGCTCAGCCGCGATCCCGTCAGCTCAACCTCGTCACGCCCTGCAACTCGCAGGCGTAGACCGCATTGCGCAAGGCCGCGATGGCTTCATAGCGGGTGAAGGTGCGCCGCCAGGCCAGCACCACGCGGCGGGTGGGGACGGGTGCGGCGAAGGGGACGAAGCGTAGATGGGCTTGGGGCTCCTTGGGTACGCTGAGTGCGGGCACCACGGTCACGCCCATGCCTGCGGCCACCATATGCTTGATGGTCTCGAGCGAGCTGCCTTCAAAGCTCTTGCTGATGCCGTCGACCTCGCTGGAAAAGCGCGCGAATTCGGGGCAGACCTCGAGCACCTGGTCGCGAAAGCAATGTCCGGCGCCAAGTAGCAGCATCTTCTCGCGCTTGAGTTCGGCCGCGCCGATTTCAGTGCGAACGGCAAAAGCATGGTTGGCCGGTACGGCAATGACGAATTCTTCGTCATACAGCGGCGCGATCGCCAGGCCGGTGTCGGGAAACGGTTCGGCCAGGATCGCGCAGTCGAGCTCGCCGGTGCGCAGCATTTCCAGCAGCCGGACGGTGAAGTTCTCATGCAGCATCAGCGGCATCTGCGGATATTGGTCGATCACGCCCTTCACCAGTTCGGGCAGCAGATAGGGGCCGATGGTGTAGATGATGCCCAAGCGCAGCGCGCCAGCCAGCGGGTCCTTGCCGCGCTTGGCGATTTCCTTGATCGCGCTGGCCTGCTCGATCACCGACTGGGCCTGGCGAACGATCTCGGCGCCCAGCGGCGTGATCGATACCTCGGCAGCGCCGCGCTCAAAGATCTTCATGTCGAGCTCTTCCTCGAGCTTCTTGATCGCCACGCTGAGCGTTGGCTGCGAGACGAAGCAGGCCTCGGCAGCACGGCCGAAATGGCGTTCACGTGCCACGGCAACGATATAGCGCAATTCAGTCAAGGTCATCGGAGCAACTCCAGTCGGCGCGAAAGCGTACATTGTGCTTGGGATGCAATGCATAAGCCCTCACGGCTTGTGCAAGCGTGGCCTCGGGCGGTCTGCGGCCTTGCATCCCATCCCGATCCGCACTGCACCCACTCACGTTGAATTATGCAGAGCATCCCTTGGCTTGCAGCAGACCGCTACACTGCGGCCGATACATCTCCATTTTTGCTGCGCTGCCGCAGATGAGGTTTTCCGATGACTGAACGCAAACCAATGAGCTTGCAACGCCTGCTGGACATGCACGCCAGCGGCGACAAGATCACCATGCTGACCTGCTATGACGCAGCTTTCGCCTCGGTGCTCGAAGAAGCCGGTGTCGAGACGCTGCTGGTGGGTGACTCGCTCGGCATGGTGCTGCAGGGCCAGGCCAGTACCGTGCCGGTGCTGCTCGACGAGATGGTCTATCACACCGCTTGTGTCGCACGCGGTCGCAAAAGCGCCTGGCTGATTGCCGATCTGCCCTTTGGCAGCTACCACCAGAGCCCGCAGCAGGCCTTTACTAGCGCCTTGCGTCTGGTGCAGGCGGGCGCGCATATGGTCAAGCTTGAAGGTGGCGGCTGGACTGCAGCTACCGTGCGCTTCCTGGTCGAGCGCGGCATCCCTGTCTGCGCCCATCTGGGGTTGACGCCGCAGACGGTGACGATGCTGGGCGGCTACAAGGTGCAGGGTCGCAATGAAGCTGCGGCAAATTTGCTCAAGCAACATGCGCAGGAACTGGTCGAAGCCGGGGCGCAGATGCTGGTGCTGGAAATGGTGCCGGCCGCGCTGGCTGCCGAAGTGACCCGCATGCTGCCGATCCCGGTCATCGGCATTGGTGCCGGCGTCGGTTGTTCAGGGCAGGTACTGGTGTTGCACGACATGCTCAATGTGACGCCAGGCCGCCTGCCGCGTTTCGTGAAGAATTTCATGCTGGGCGCGGCT
>CANFIC010000446.1 GCA_947446685.1 Burkholderiales bacterium | reverse complement strand
GTTCGGGCTGCGATGTGCATCTCGACTGGGCCAGCGTGCCCTTGTTGCCGGGCGTTGCCGCGCTGGTCGCCCAGGGTCTGGTGACCGGTGCATCGGCCCGCAACTGGGCCGCTTATGGCGCGGATGTGACGCTGCCAGCGCTGCCGGCCGAAGGCACCCAGGCGCTGCTCAGCGACCCGCAGACCAGCGGCGGCCTGCTGCTGTCCTGTGACCCGGCGGCTGTCGATGATGTGCTGGCGATCTTCCAGCGCCATGGTTTCAGCAATGCAGCGGTGATCGGCAGGGTCGGCGCCCGCAGTGACAAGCCCAGGTTACTGATCGACTGAGTGAAAACCCAACTGCTCATCATTGATCCGCAGAACGACTTCTGCGATCTCCCCGAGACTTGGCATCCGGTCGACCCGATCGAGGCCAGCCGGACCGCGCCTGCCCTGCCGGTGCCCGGTGCACATGCCGACATGCAGCGACTGGCAGCGCTGTTGCGCGATGCCGGCACGGCTTTCGATGCGGTAACCATCACGCTCGATGCCCATCATCAACTCGACATCGCCCATCCGGCCTTCTGGCAGCAAGCCGATGGAACCCCAGTTCTGCCCTTCACCACGATCACGGCAGCGCAACTGCTGAGCGGCGAATTCCTGCCCCGCGACCCGCTGGCAAGGCCACGCTGCCAGAGCTACCTCGAAGCGCTTGAAGCCAGCGGCCGCTACCAGCTGATGGTCTGGCCGGTGCATTGCGAAATCGGCAGCTGGGGCCATGCCGTCCACGCCGACCTGCGCGCCGCTTACCAGGACTGGGAGCGCCGCCAGTTGAAAACAGTCCGGAAAATATTCAAGGGCCAGAACTGCTGGACCGAGCATTACAGCGCACTGCAAGCCGAGGTGCCTTTGCCGGACGACCCGGGCACACAGCTGAATGCCGAGCTGCTGGCCACGCTCGACCAGGCTTCGATGCTGCTGGTCGCCGGCGAGGCATCGAGCCATTGCGTCAAGGCGACGGTCGAGCATCTGGCTGCCCATCTGCCGGACCTGCAACGCATCGTCCTGCTGACCGACTGCATGAGCCCGGTGGCCGGCTTCGAGCGCCAGCAGCAGCAATTTTTTGCAGCCATGCAGGGCCTGGGCATGCGCTTGTCGACCAGCCAGGCCATCCACCGCGAGCTGCGCCCCGCATGAGCCAGGCCATCATCGGCAGCTTGCTGGAGACCGATCTCTACAAATTCACCATGTGGCAGGCGATGCTGCACCGGCATCCGCAAGCGCAGGCCGAATACCGCTTTGTCTGCCGCAACCAGCCGGTTTTCCCGCTGACTGAATTGCTGCCCGAGCTTGAGCAGGAACTTGACGCCTTGTGCGACTTGAGTTTCCGGCCCGACGAGCTGCACTACCTCAGCAGCCTGCGATTCATGAAGTCTGACTTTGTCGACTTCCTGCGCATCTTCCGTTTCCAGCGCGACTTCATCAAAGCCTCGACTGATGGTCTGACCTTGAACATCATCGCCATTGGCCCGCAAGTGCATGTGATGGGCTTCGAGATCCACCTGCTGGCGATCGTCAACGAGCTCTACTTCCGCCGCTTCGACGCGCAGACCGCCCTGACCCAAGGCCGGCAGCGCCTGCAACACAAGATCGCACAACTCGAAGCCTTCGGACAAGAGCCGGCGCGCGCCCATCCGTTCGAGGTCTTTGACTTCGGCCTCAGGCGGCGCTTCTCCGGGCCCTGGCAGCGCGAAGTGGTGGCGACCCTGAAGCGCGAAATACCGCAATATTTCAAGGGCACGTCGAACGTGCTGCTGGCCCGCGACCTCGGCCTGGTGCCGATCGGCACGATGGCGCATGAATACCTGCAAAGCTACCAGGCCACCGGCGTGCGGCTGCGCGACCATCAGAAAGCCGCGCTGGAAGACTGGGTCCAGGAATACCGCGGCGACCTCGGCGTGGCACTGACCGACGTGGTTGGCATGGACGCTTTCCTGGCCGATTTTGACCTCTACTTTGCCAAGCTCTTTGACGGCCTGCGCCACGATTCGGGCGACCCATTTGTCTGGGGCGAAAAGGCGCTGGCCCATTACGCCAAATTGCGCATCGACGCACATCACAAGCGCTTGGTGTTCTCGGACGGACTTGACGTTCCAGCGGCCATCGCCCTGCACCGGCATTTTTCCGACCGGACCCAACTCGGTTTCGGCATCGGCACCAATTTCTCCAACGATATGGGGCATGAAGCGCTCAACATCGTGATGAAGCTGACCCATTGCAACGGCCAGGCGGTGGCCAAGCTTTCCGACAGTCCGGGCAAGACGATCTGCGAGGACGAGACCTTTCTCGCCTATCTGCGGCAAGTTTTCAACATCAAGTCGTGACAAGTTGCCGCCGCAGCGAGGCGACCCTGCGCCAAGTCAAATTGCTGTCACAAACGACGGACATAATCCCGACCAGACCAAGGCGAGAAACCGGCTGCAAATTGGGCAGCGTTCTGGAACTCGTGACCAGCGCCAGGGAACCGTTACCCTCCGAGGTATCCGGAAGTCAACAGGGCCACACCGCAAGGACGTGGCCCTTTGCTTTTGTGGCGGGGTTTATGGCGCGGCTTGTAAAGAAGTTAAACGACCGCTGCGGCTCGGCTTGCAAGCCTGAAGTCATGCGATGCTGAGCGACCTACAATCCCGCCGCCATGCCCAAGCTCAACTCCCTGCACCCACTCGTCCTCAGCCTGGCTCTGGCCATGCTGCCTGTTGCCGCTGTGAAAGCCCAGACCAGACCAGCCCCGGCGGCCTCGGCACCAGCAGCCGCAGCCAGCGCCCCAGCCAAGGCGGGCGCCAAAAAGGCCGAGCAACTCGATCGGGTCGAAGTCAGCGGCACACCCACTGACGAGGTCATCAGGCGGGCTTCGACCGCGTCGAAGATCGTCATCGGCCGAGAAGAAATCGAACGCTTCGGCGACAGCAGCATTGGCGAAGTCCTCAAGCGCCTGCCCGGCGTAACCACTGGCGGTCGGCCAGGCCGCGGCGGCGACATCCGCATGCGCGGCATGGGTGGCGGCTACACACAGATCCTCGTCAACGGCGAGCGCATGCCGCCGGGGTTTTCGCTCGATCAACTGCCGCCTGACCAGGTCGAGCGGATCGAAGTGATGCGCGCGCCGACGGCTGAATTCGGTGCCCGTGCGGTGGCTGGAACGATCAATGTCGTGCTGCGCGAGGCGCTGCAAAAGCGCATCAATGACCTGCGTTTTGCACTT
>CANFIC010000445.1 GCA_947446685.1 Burkholderiales bacterium | reverse complement strand
GGCATCAGCTCAGCTCTTTCAGCAGCGCTGCGGCTTTTTCTTGGAGTTCGCCGCTGCCCTGGGCGATCACTTCCTGCAGCAATGCGATGGCACCTTCAATGTCGCCGATATGCCTGAACTCAATGGCGAGTTCAAACCTTGCCAGCAAGGGGTCGGCCGCCTGGACGGCCTGCGGCTCGGCGACCGCTTGCGAAGCGGGCTGCACTTCAGGCTCAGGCGGGGTCAGGTTCAAATCGATCGTGGAAAGGTCGAACATCAAGGGAACACCAGGCTCGAAGATGACCGCGGCCTCTTCATCGAGGTCCGAGTCAACCACATTCGTCTGATCGGAACCCAAGTTGGCCGGGACCGACAGATCAAGGTCGATTTCCGGCAGAACATTCTCGACACCCGTCATCAACACCTGAGTCGCGTCCATTGCCGATGCATCGGCCGGAGCACCCAAATCGAGATCAAGTTCGATCGCCTCCGAGATGTTACTGACGACTGCTTCAACCACAGCCTCAGAGACCGGTTCGATCGCCCCGGTAGACGGCATATAAAGCAGATTGTCTGCGTCGATCTGGCGTCCGAGTTCCTGAACCTTGACCCAGTCCTCAGTCGGGGTCAAGGACTCGACCTGCAACGCCAGTTCTTCAAAGGACTTGATGTCATGCCGATGGGCATAGACCTCCAGCAGCTTGAGCCGGAGCGCCAGGCGCTCGGGATTGGAACGAAGGGCTTCCTTGAGCACCTCTTCAGCCTGCAGATCCTGCGCATGGTCAAGGTAAGCAGCCGCCTCGTCGATCGGATCGGCAGAACCGCTGGCGTCCAATTGACCCAGGGCCAGCGCCAGCTTTTCATCCTTGTCGGCAATCGAAACTTTTTCTGCAACGTTCGCGGAGCTGTCAGCATCGGCACCATCGATGACAAAAATCGCCTGGGTCTTGGCGATTTCCCTGCGGCTGCGCCACTGCATGAAACCAATGGCGCCAAGGACGGCGAGCAGCAAACCGGTCAGCGGCAGCACCAAGGGGCTGGCGAGCATTTGCTCAAGCAGATCAGGTTTTACATCGGATGCCGCCGGTGCTGCAGCCATCACTGAGGTAGCGCCAGCGGACGACGCACTCGCAGGGTTGGCGGCACCCGCCAGTTTTTTCAAGGCTTCGACATTGCGTGTCAATTCAGCCTTGCGCTCTGCGCTGTCCTTCTTCTCGCTGTCCTTGGACAACTTGGCTTCAGCATTGGCGGTCGCTGCCGCACTCAGGGTCAGTTTGTCGGGAACTGCAGTTGTCCGACTTTCACCGGGCGCAGCTTGCACATTGCCCTTGGCCTGCCGATCGCTCAGCGCCAGCTTCAAGGTCGGTGCAGCTTCACTCAATCGCTGGCGGTAGCTGTTGAAATCTACGCTCTGCGCATGGATCATCTGGTGCGCTTCGGCAGGTGGCAAGCTACCGATCGACTCACTGGTCGGCAGTTGCAGAACAGCCCCGGATTTCAGGCGATTCATATTGCTGTCGACGAAAGCGTCAGGATTATTCCGGAACAGACCAACCAGCATCTGATCCAGAGAAACGCCAGGCGCCTGCGTCTTCACGGCAATCCGGTAAAGCGTGTCACCACTCTTGACCTTGTAGTCAGCGGCAGGCGGCGCAGCGGGTTTGGGCAATGTTTCAGCCGGCGGTGGCGACGGGTTTGGGCTGGGCGCGGGCACCGGCATTGCTGCCATTGTTTCAGGCGCGCTGACTGGCGCCGCGATCACCGGTGTTGCCAGGGCAGTCGGCGCTGCGGCAAGCGTATTGGCTGGCGGGTCGAACAGCAGGCTGAAGTCGCGCACCAGACGGCCGCTGGCCCAATTCAGCTCCAGAATCACATCGACAAATGGCTCCTGTACCACCTGGTCACTGCTGACCCGCAAAAAGTTCCGCTCGCCATTGCGTATCAGTTGCACTTGCATATTGGCAAGCAAGGCCTTGTACTCGACACCGGCGGCGCGGTAGGCCTCGGCTGAAGCGATGTTGACCTTCAGCGTTCCGGCCTCTTCCTGGCTCAGACTGGCAATCTCGATTTCAGCTTTCAGGGTCTCGCCGATGGCTGATTGCACCGACAGCCGCCCAAGGCCCAAGCCCCAGGCACCGCTACTGACAGCGAGCAGCAAGGCCGCACCAAGACAAGTCATTGCAAAGCGACTGGTCGAACTGGATTCAAGTTTCAAGGCATTCTCCAATGCAACAAAGCGGACCAGTGGCGTTCCGGCTACGTCGACGTAATTTGTAATTGCCGACCCACTCGTCACGAATCAAGCAGCTACGCAGGATAGGCACAGCTACGTTCCAGCCATTGCACAACAACAAGTTCAGCCGGCTCAATCAATGCGTCAGCAGAATTCTCAACATCCGCCGCAAGGGCTCAGCCGCACCCCAGAGCAACTGATCGCCGATCGTGAACGCACCGATGTAATCGGGTCCGAAAGCCAGCTTGCGAATCCGCCCGACCGGAATCGTCATCGTGCCGGTCACTGCCACCGGTGTCAGATCCTGCATCGTCGCCTCACGGTTGTTAGGCACCACCTTGACCCATTGGTTGTCAGCGGCGATCATCGCTTCGATGTCAGCCAAAGGCACATTCTTCTTCAACTTGAAGGTCAAAGCCTGGCTATGGCAGCGCATCGCGCCAACGCGCACGCAAAAGCCATCGACAGGAATTGCAGCGTTGCCGAAAGCCTCGCCCAGGCCGAGGATCTTGTTGGTCTCGGCCATGCCCTTCCACTCTTCCTTGGACATACCGTCACCCAGGTCCTTGTCGATCCACGGGATCAAGGAGCCACCCAGGGGCACACCGAAATTGGCGGTCTCGGCTGGCGTGAGCGAGCGTTGTTTGGCAATCACCCTGCGGTCGATTTCCAGGATTGCGCTCTTCGGGTCGTCGAGCAAGTCCCTGACTTCGGCGTTCAACGTGCCGTACTGGGTCAGCAACTCACGCATATGCTGGGCGCCGCCGCCTGACGCAGCTTGATAAGTCTGCGTGCTCATCCACTCGACCAGACCGGCCTTGTAAAGCGCACCGACGCCCATCAGCATGCATGACACGGTGCAGTTGCCACCAACCCAATTGCGCCCGCCTTTCAGCAGCGCCGCTTCGATCACCGGCAGGTTGACAGGATCAAGCACGATCACCGCATCGTCTTCCATCCGCAACGTCGACGCGGCATCGATCCAATGTCCGGTCCAGCCGGCAGCGCGCAGTTTCGGGAACACCTCGCTGGTGTAATCGCCCCCCTG
>CANFIC010000444.1 GCA_947446685.1 Burkholderiales bacterium | reverse complement strand
GGGTAAATATGTTGATCAAAGAAAGCCTGCAGGGCCTGCATCAGCTCGAGGGTCTTGGGTGAATATTCGGTCAGCATCTGGGCTCCTGGGGTCAGTGATCGCAGCGCCTCGCTGCGCCGCCGATTGGATCATCCCGGCCGCTATGCCAGCGTCACGCAGGCGACTTGTTGCGGGAGGTGAGCCGGCTTGGCTGCCGGAGATGGCTCGCTGGCCAAATCCCTGCGCTTATAAAGTTTTTCGCGATGAGGCACGCCAATCATGGCCTTGCACCATGCAGCACAGCACGGTCTGGCCATAGCAAGCCATGAAAGTATTCTTTACAGAAAAGTTGGTTATTTACGGAAAACGGACTACTTATACATATCCAAATATCCCGCTACTCTTGAGACGACTCAGCCGAAGACCTGCATCGGGTTTCCACTTAACCAGTAGCGCGGTGTCCACTGGTTACACTTGAAAGCGCTTTCATACGGACAGTCGGAATGACCTTTCAGGTCGAACCGCAGCATTCCAGTTTCCCTCTTGAACCCCCGGGCCCGCTGATGAATCGAACCGCAATGCGTCATTGCCTGCTCTGGACTTTTGGCGTTCTGTTGGCTGCCTGCGGAGGCGGCGGTGACGATCGGGTGGCCGCGACCAGTTCGGCGCAATCTGCAGCAACGGCACAGGACGGCAGCCCGGCCATGGCCCGGGCGCTTGCGGCCACCAACGTCGCCGAAGCGAGCAGTTCCACGCTGGCCACCCAGGCGGTCAATCTTCAGGATGCGATCGCCATCCTGAAGATGATCGTCGGACTCGATGTCAACAGCTCGGGCCAGGCGGTGACTTCATATCAGGCCTATGCGGCCGATGTCGATGGCAATGGCAAGGTTGAACTGGCCGATGCGATCACGGTACTCAAGCGCGTTGTCGGGATTGAAACGCCGACCGCGAGCTGGCTGTTCTTCAATCAATCCGGCGGCGCCCCGGTGCTCGGCGACAACCTGAACCCGGGACTTCCAGCCGACTTGACGGCCGCAGTCAACGGTACGACGTCATCGAATGTCGGCCTGGTCGCCGTGCTGCGCGGCGATGTCGTCGGCAGCAGCCTGAGCTATTCCTGGGCGCTGACTGCAAAACCTGCGAACAGCAGCGCGACCTTGACCAGCGCGACTGCCGCCAGCCCCACATTCACGGCCGACCTGGTCGGATCCTATGTGTCCACGATGACCGTCAGCGACGGGACGAACAGCAGCTCGACCTCGGTCACGCTGACCGCTGCGATGCCTGCCGCTCCCGGCGCACCGAAGATCAGCGCAGCGATGGCAGGCGATACAACAGCGAGCATCGCCTTTACGGCCGGTTACACCGGTGGGTTGGCTGTCAGCTACACGGCCAGCTGCAGCGCAAGCGGCGCCGCCACCGTCACCAGCAGCGGTTCGGCCAGCCCGCTCGCTGTCGCCGGCATGACCAACGGCAAGACCTATTCCTGCGCGATCACGCCGGCCAGCTCGGCCGGCAACGGCAGTGCCTCCGCTGCCGTCTCGGTATCGCCGGTGGCCAGCACGAATTCAGGACCGAACCTCGCGAGCCTGTCGCCCCTCTACGATGCACGCACCACACTCGAACCCATCGCCTCCTTTGTGCGGGACGACGGCGTGGTGGTGACGCGCATCGGGGATCGGGGACGCGACCGGCATGCCAAGGACATCACCACCTCCGACCACTACGACCACTACCTTGCCCACTACTGGGATTACCGGACGGTACGCGTCCAGTTCGAAGACTATGTACCCAAGGGGCAGAGTCTGATTCGCGCCACCTTCATCACCGAGGCCGAACTCGGTGCGCGCGAGTTTCGTGTCTGGTTCTGGGGGCAGACCACCAGCGGGCAGTTCCATTTCAATCCTCAAAAACAAGAGCAAAAGGTCAGCCCCAACGAGTCCGGAGTGGTTTATCACAGCAAAGGAACCTGGAACAACGACTTCGAGAAAGTCAGTGATCAAGGCAACCAGTTCAAGTACAGCCTGGACATCGTCAACAAATGGGAAAACGGCGGACAGTTCCAGCGGACCCTGCAGGCTGGAACCAATATGGAATTCGAGATCAGCCAGTTCCTGTTGGCGCCCCCTGCCGGTGCACGCCTGAACTACTACGGCACCTCCTATGTGTATGTGATCGGCAAGCCGGGAATGGCCGCCTTTGAATGGCAGCGCGGTGTCAACAATGCGGGCGGCGCGAACGACGGCACGGCGATTCCTGCCGCCGGCTTGTCGGGCGGCGGTACGACGCTGGGCTACAACTACAGCAACGAGCCAGCGGGCCGCTTCATGCAGATGGCCACCAACCTGAGTCCGGGCAACGCGCAGCCCTTTGTGCAGGGACGCCGGGTGCACCACACCAATTTTGAGAATGGCGTCCACGACGAGCGCAGTGATAACCCGATATGGACCGAGCAGATGGGCAAGGCAGGCCCGCGCTACATCAATCGTTCCTGCGCCTCTTGCCATGTCCGCAATGGGCGTGCCCTGGTGGCCGACGTGGGCGGCGCGCTGGACAAATGGGTGTTCAAGGTCGCTGATGCCCGCGGCGCACCGGATCCGCTGCTGGGTTCGGTCTTGCAGCCCCAGAAGACAGGGGCAGGCGTGGTGGGCGAAGGCGACGTGACCCTCGGACCCTGGACCCAGCTCGCGAATGGCTTGCGCTCACCCAACTATCGCTTCAGCAACGGCACCCCCGCGAAATTCTCGGCGCGCATCGCACCTCAATTGGTGGGCATGGGCTTGCTGGATGCAGTTTCCGAAGCCACCATTCTGGAAAAGTCCGACCCCGACGACCAGAATCGTGACGGCATATCGGGCCGCCCTTCGCTGGTGATAGACCCGGTCACCGGTCAGACGCGCTTGGGACGATTTGGCTACAAGGCGGCCACCTTCAGCCTTGTGCATCAGGTGGCCTCAGCCCTGAATACGGACATTGGCGTCATGACCCGCATGTTGCCCAATCCGGACTGCGGGAGTCAGCAAACTCAATGCGGAGCTGCAGGGCAGGAACTGTCCGATACGGATTTCGACAAGCTGGTCAAGTACAACAGCTTGCTCGGTGTTCCTGCGCGGCGGGACTATGCCAATACCACCGGCGAAAATTCTTTCAACGCCATTGGCTGCGCCGGCTGCCATCGGCCCACCATGACCACCAGCGCCAACCACCCGCTTGCGGAACTGCGCTCCCAGATCATTCATGCCTATACGGATCTGTTGTTGCACGACATGGGCGAAGGGTTGGCGGACAACTACGGCGAGG
>CANFIC010000443.1 GCA_947446685.1 Burkholderiales bacterium | reverse complement strand
TGGCTGACCTTCCGCTTCCGGCTCAGCGCAGTTGCTTCCCTGAGCTGTTTTCTGGCCGCTGCGGGGAGCTGATTTTGCGGTACCGGCGTGCCATGCCGGCCTTGCTGGTCCTGCCCGTCCTGCTGGCGCATATCTGGCTGGGTGTTGCAGTGCAAGGCTTGCAAGAGGGTTGGGGCGGGGCGGCAGCGCCACCGCGTCTGACGGTGGCCTATGTGCGCGAGCTGATTGCTCAGCCGCCGCCCACGTCCGCCCCGCGGCTGAAGAAGTTGGCAGCACCTGCGGCGGCCGCGGCAGCGTCATTGGAGCCACTTGTCAATCCGCCAGAAGCGGCGGCATCGGCACCGGAAAATATCGAGCCGCTGCAGGCCTTGCTGCCGATCGTCGAACCCCTCGCCTCGGCGCCGGTCAACCCGCCCGCCAGCGATGCGGGCGTCGAATGGCCGCCGTCGACCCGTTTGAGCTATGAGCTGACCGGCAATTACCGCGGCCCGGTCAACGGCAATGCCCAGGTTGAATGGATCCGTCAGGCGAGCCGATACCAGGTGCATCTCGATGTCTCGGTCGGACCTTCTTTCGCGCCATTGATCACGCGGCATATGAGCAGCGATGGCGAATTGACCGCCGCTGGCATTGTTCCCAAGCGCTATGACGAAGACACCAGGGTGCTGCTTGCGGCGCGGCGCCGTGTCTCGGTGCTGTTCCAAGGCGACAAGCTGACTCTTGGCAACGGCAGCGTTGAAGCGGCGCCGCCGGGTTCACAGGACGCTGCCAGCCAGTTCGTGCAATTGAGCTGGTTGTTTGCGACTGGCCGCGAAGCGCTGCGCATCGGCCATGTGGTCGAGCTGCCGCTGGCCTTGCCGAGAAAGCAATACCTCTGGCGTTATGAGGTGATGGGCGAAGAACTGTTGCAGACGCCGATGGGCCCGTTGGCGACTTGGCGCCTGAAACCGTCGACGGCAACCAGCGGCGATCTGAGCGCCGAAGTCTGGTTGGCGCCGAGCTTGCAATATCTGCCGGTGCGCTTGCTGATTCGCCAGAACGAAGCCGCCTATATCGACCTGATGCTCAAAGCGCCGCCCCAGCAGGGCGCAGCTGAAACCGGTGCCGAGGTCAAACCGCCCGCAGCGCCCCGCAACCCACCAGCCTCAGACGCCGAACAAACGAAGCTGTGAGGGGCTGAGTCGCCGGTCACGTTCAGGCTCGCGGATTCCTCGGGGCTTCAGTGCACAATTGCGGAATCGGGCGTTGTTCAGCAGTATTGGCTGCGCCGCCAAAGTGCTGCAATGAATCTGAAACAAATATGCCCGCTCGAACTGTTGAATACATGAAAGAAAAGCGTGAGCAAATTGTCTCCGCGACGATTGACTGTATCGGGCGCCTGGGATTGGCCCAGGCCTCGCTGAGCGAAATTTGCACTGCAGCGAAAATCAGTCGCGGTGCCTTTTACATTCACTTTGCCAGCAAAGATGAGCTTCTCGAAGCCATCGTCCAGCGGCTCGGTGAGGAGAGCAGCGCGGCACTCTCATTTGACAGCGTCGAATCCTTTCGGAAGTCGCTGGAAAGCCAGTTGAAGTTCATGCTGGCACCAGCCAGAATTTCGCAACGCCAGGTAGAACTTGATCTCATGATCGCGAGTCGCGTGAGTGAGCGGCTGCATTTCGAATTCAGTAAAGCTGTCAATCGGCGATTCGAACGCCTACGGGAGGGTGTTCAAAAACTTGCCGATGCTGGCCTGTGCAATGTCGGGGTAGACGCCACAGTTGCCGCGCATGTCATTGACTCGTTCTTGATCGGTTCCGTCAAGGGCGGCATGACCGTACAACCGGTAACGGCCAGCCTGAAGTCCTTGCGGTTCATCTTGGCGGCAATTTTACGAACGCACCAAGCACCAGGGCGCTGACGAGTTAAGGGACTGCCGTTCAGCGCAAGCGAGGCCTTCTCGCCAACTCGGCCTGCAAGCTGCCACCGGGATGATGGCGGCCTGAATTCCCGCAAGCAGGTTTCCCGTTCGATCAAAGGGCGCTGGCGGCGGGCTTTTTTGCGCCTTTGTCCCAACCTCGATACCGCATCGTCGAGTTCTGGCTTTGCCACGCACCGATTTGCGGACCAAGGCTTCAGCCCCGAGGCCGATGGGAGCCTCCATGCCGAATTGCCCTTGGTTCATGCCTGTTGTGTCGCAACCGGACGGGTGACTCTGCGGGCGTCCGCCTTCGTGCAATCCCGCACGGTACTGAGGTCGTCATAGTCTGATGCAAAGCAGAGTTGACATTTCTAAAAAGACCGATTAGTATTTATCAAAGCGACCGATCGATCTTTTATTCGCTTTGCTGATTCCCTCATCATCCCGTCACCTTATATGGAAGGATCCACGCTATGACCACGAAACGCGCTTCGAAGCTGAGGCTGGCCAGCCAATTGTTTGCACCGAATTACGTGAGCCTGGCCGCGATAGCGTTCGGTTTGGTTCTGCAAGCCAACGCCGTTCAAGCGCAAGCTGTCGCAGACGTTGGCAAGTCGGATTCCGCGCCAACCCCGCCTCGAGCCAAAGTGGTGGAGGAGTTGGAGACCGTCATCGTCTCGTCGGGCAAGCGATCCCAGAAGCAGCGTGATGTGGCGGGTAGCGTTTCAGCATTGCAGGGAAGCGAACTTGAAGCCGCAGGTGCGCGTGACCAGGAAGATGTTTTTAAAATGGCGCCTGGCGTGCAGGTCAACAAAGGCGACCCGAACCAGTCTCTGCCGACCATCCGCGGCGTCGGTACCGTCACCAACTCCGCCGCGCTGGGCATGCAACAGGGAACTACCGGCATTTACATCGAGGACATTCCGTTCACCGATCCCACGACCTTCATTGGCAATGCTGACCTGTCACCGTTTGACCTCTCTCGGGTGGAAGTCCTTCGCGGCCCGCAGGGTGCGCTCTTCGGTTCTGCATCCTTGGGTGGCGCGGTCCGCTACCTGGTAAACAAACCGAATTTGACGTCGCAGGAATTTTCAATCGTCGGGTCGGTTGGCGCCGTGGCGGGCGGCGGAACCGACTACTCGCTGTACGCGATGGCCAACCTTCCAGTTCAGACTGACAAGAGCGGCCTGAGGGTCGTGGCGTTCGATCGGAGCGACAGCGGCTATATCCGCAACATCGGAACAGGCAAGGAGAGTGCCAATGCACTGAACCAGCGAGGCGGTCGCGTCCTCGGTAGCTTGGATCTGGGCCGCGGTGCCAAGGTGACTGCAATGCTGATGACGCAAACGACGGACATCGACGACGGATTTGCTGTCTCACCCAACC
>CANFIC010000442.1 GCA_947446685.1 Burkholderiales bacterium | reverse complement strand
GCTGACTTTTACCAGATCAATCTGCGCGCCCAGCGCCTGCTCGACCGTCCGGCGCCGCTTGATGCTGGCTATGCCCAGGAGCTTGGCTTGCTCGGTGAAAAGAGCGCGGCCCTGGGCAACGACCTGGGGGGGTGGTTTCTGGGTGATGTAACCCTCCAGAAAAACAGCACGGATGAGGCTTATCGTGCGATTCAGGCTTTGCTGGCACAGGTCAAGGGTTTCGAACGTCTGGCCAAGCTGCTGCAGGATCTGGATGGCTTGGACAGTCAGCCCGGGCAGTTGTTGCAGAGCCTGCGCAGCGATGATGCGACAGCCAGTTCGACCAAACGAGTCCGCGGCTTTCTCGCAGATCGCCTAGCGCGAGCCGTCAATCCGAGGCCTTATGAGCGTGTCCAATTGAGCATGCCTGACATGGTCAAACGCCTACAGGAGGGCGTTGCTCTGCTGGATCAATTCCAATCCCGGCGTACCCAGGTGCTGTCCTTGCTTGGCGATGCCGAGCAGCGCGCTGCCAGCGTCGCGCTGACGCCAGATGATCAGCCGATACGCTTGCTGACCATCCTGGCTGTACTGACGGCAGCGTTCGCCGCCTGGCGGTCTTTTTATCTGGTCCAACCGAATTCTGTGGTCGCGCCGGCTGCGCTGGCCAGGGTAGAGCAGGACGTCAAGCCCGTGGCTGTCAAAGCCGAACCAGCGCCCGAAACCTGGCAGCCCGTAGAGCCGGACCCTGCGCTGGCTGAGGCCGCTGCTGAGGCGGCTGCCGCAGCTGCCGAGAAATGGGAAGACTTGCGCCTTGCCATCAATGAGGCATGCGATGCCAGCTGGACGCTGGAAATGCGGGCTCGCTCGCTGGTGGACGACACGCTCGACACGCCGCATCAGGCTCAGGATGAAGTCGTTGCTGATCTGCTCGCTTTGTCTGAACTGCTGCAGCGTTCGCGTGAAGGCACGGTCAACATCGCGCTGGACCTGCTGGCTGAGGGGGCTGACGAAGACCGGGTCGAAGCTTTCGAGGGCCTGGATCTGCATCTGGTGCAGAGCATCGATGCGCTGGCCAGGCTTGAAACCCTGCGGCGCAGCAGCGGGGATATGGCCGAGATGACGACGGTGGTGTCGCGACGTGATCTGGTCCGTCTGCAGTCCGAGGTGCAGCACCTGGCCCAACAATTGGGCATGCTGCGCAACAATCTCGATGTCGAAGCTTCTGACCCTGGCGAGTTCGGAACTGGCAACAGCGTGGCGCTGCAGGGCTGAATATGGCAGCAGCAGTTCTGTCCGAGCTTTTCCTGATTGACGCGCAGCAGCTGGCTGGCGAGTTGCAGCGCTTTGTGCGCGGTGCCAACGGCGCCACCCCGATCGCCACAGCAAGTTCGGCGGATGCCTTGGCTGATCTGCTGCGCACGCTCGAATTGCCGGCTTATTCAAGTTGCAGCCGGACTTTGTCGCGCAGCTTGCTGGCCAGAACTTCGGTGACCGAGGCCGACCGCAAACGCGCTGCCAGCCTGACCGAGAGGCTGGTCAACGTGTTGGGCGCCTTGCGCGTCCAGCAAGTCGTCGATGACGATCCGGATTTTGCCGCGGCCTGGCTGGCGCAGTTTCCGAAAACCGAAGCGCTGCCCGGCGAATATGAAACCGAGGCCGAGCCGCAGCCGGTGAGCAAGACCAGCGAAGCCGTGGCTGCGCCGGTCCAAGCCGATGTGGCGGCCGAAGCCGCTTTGCGCGCAGTTGCCCTGGCACAAGCTAGGCGCTTGCATGACAGTCTGGCCCAAGCCAATCCATCCAGCCGATCAGGTATCGAGCGCGTGATCGCACAATTGCTGGGTCAGGTGCGGGTCTCGTGCGCTGAAATCGGGGGACATCAATTGCCGGCCGGCTTGACGTTGTCAACCGAGGGCTTCGAGGCCTTGAGTCTGGCGGTCAGAGCCTTGCCGCTAGCGAGGTCGGTCTCGGCTGCAATCAATGCCGGCGTCTTCAGCCTGGACCTCGATGCCCTCAAGGCCGATGCTGCGGCGCTTGAACATGCGGCGGTGACCCTGGCTCATTTGGGCGGGCGCATCGACAAGATACCCACCGGAATTCGTTTGAGTTTGCCCTGCGATACCCAGCGACCGAAGGTCGTGGTGCTGCAGGTCCAGCAGGGTTGGGTGGCGGTTCATGCCTTGCAATTCGAAGGCCTCAGCATCGCCAAGGGCCCGGCTTCGAGGCCCAAGTCGATGGTGCTGAGATTGCGTTATGGCTCGGATGACAGGATCTTGAGCCTGACTGGCAGCGGTAAATCCGCGGAAACGCCAGCCTCTGCCTGGCGCTATGAATTGCCTGCCGGAAATAGCTGGTTGCTGCCAGGGGACTGGCAGGCCATGGTCAGAGATTCTTCAGGGCGCGTGATGCCGCTGCTGGCGGGTGGCGTGCAAGCAGCCCCGGCTCCAGCCCCGGCGCCGGCTCCGGTGAAGGCCGTCAACCGGAAGGCGCGCAAGTGAATTGGTGCCGGAACTGGCGCTTCGCCTGCGGAATTCTTTTTTTCAGCCTGTGGGCAGCGACAGCCATCGCAGCCAATCCCAATCCATCGCCAACCGCGGCAAGCAGCGCGCAGCCTGATGACTGGCGGCGCCTGATCGAGCGTTATATCCAGCGCCAGGCGGGCGCCAGCGGGTTGCGCATCCGGGTCGATATTCCCCTGGAAGAAGCTGGCCCGCCGGCTTGCGGTAAAACGCCCCGCCTTGTGGAGGTTCAGCGCACACGCTGGATCGGCCCGCAGAACATCGGATTGCAATGCGATACTCCGGTTTGGCGCTGGTCGGTGAATGTGCGGGTACGTGGCTTCGGCCAAGTGGTGCAGACGAGTCGGGCGGTTCCCGCGGGTCAATTGCTGGGGCCAGACGATTTATTGCAGGTCGAATCTGACCTGGCGACCGAGCCAACCGGTGTGCTGACCGACCTGGCGCAGGCCGTCGGGCGCGAGACGACAAGGCCGATGCGTGAAAATACCAGTCTGACGCTAAACACATTGCGCGTTCCGGCCGTTATCAACGTAGGAGATCGGATTACCGTGCGCGTTGTGGGCAAGGCCTTCCAGATCACTGCGGATGGTGTAGCGCTGCAAAAGGGCGCAGTTGGAGATACCATCCGGGTCAAGTTGAGCGAAGGCAAGACGGTTTCCGCAAGCGTGGTGCGTGCTGGCCATGTTGATGTAACACTTTAAATGGTTGTGATGATGAATATCAAAACACTGACAGATGGTTTGGCAGGCAGCGCGCGAAGCGGGGCAACGCCGTCAGTGAAAAGTGATGGTG
>CANFIC010000441.1 GCA_947446685.1 Burkholderiales bacterium | reverse complement strand
GTCTTTGGCGCTGCGGCCATAGTATTGCTGGCCGCCGCCGGCCCGGGCCATCGCGATCATCAGGTCTTCGTTGAAGCCTCGCCCCAGGCCAACGGTGGTGGTGCTGATGCCCTTGGCGAGCCAATCGCTGCAATGCTGGGCAATGGCTTCTTCGTCTCTCAGGCCGCAGTTGAGTTGACCATCTGACAACAACAGCACCCGCGAGATGGTGCCCGGCACGCCGCCTTCGAGTTGACGCGCGCCCTCCTCCCAGCCGCCGAACAGATTGGTGCTGCCGCCGCTGCGGATCCCGCTGATGGTCTGTTCGACCGTCGCCGCGGATGGGGTCTGGCGCAAGGTCAGTTTCGTGTCCACTTCGTCGTCGTAGACCACCAAGGCCAATTGGTCAGCCGAGGTCATGCGGCCGGCGATGTAGGCGACACATTTCAATGCTTCCCGCAGCGGCTCGCCATCCATGCTGCCCGACCGATCGACCACCAGCGCCAGCCGCTTGGGCGTGACTTTGGCCGCCTGATCTGCCGGCTGATCGGGTGCTTGCACCCGCACGACGATGTCGAGCGTGCCGCCCTGTGCAGGGATGGCGGGCTTGAGCGGCGAAAGCAGAATTTCTGGCTGGAGCATGACGTTTCCTTTGAGGCTGACGGTGAGGTTGCGAGCAGCGGCAAACTGATGGGTAGGCCGCTGTTGACCAAGGAAAACAAGTTTGCTCCCCGCAAAGCTCATGACATGACCCCGCCAGGCTGCAGTTAACTACAGCGGTTTATGACAGTTCCGGGCGCGGGGCGGGCTCATCAGATGAGCTTGGCCTGGTTGGGCGGCCAGTGCTGCGACGGGTTCAAGCAGATCCCGGAACCTTACGATTTACACAGGCTTGCGGCCCTTTGGTTCATCGGCTTAGTGCCGGAGGTAGGGCGGCTTCAAGGCATCGGACTGATCTGCGCTGCACATAAGGGGCTCCTTGCCGACCAAGCAGCTGGCCATTTGCTGGCTTGAAAACTCGGCCTCCTTCATCATCATTTTGAGGTCGTTGACGGCAAACTCGCGCAAACCGAAGAGCCTGCCGCGCAGCCAGGGATGCTGCGAAAAGCGGGCGTCGAGTTCGTCCAAAAACACAAAAGCCTCATCGGAATCGCCGCGATTGACCAGCCTGCAAAAAGCCTGGCTGGCTTTGGCAAATTGGGCTTCGAGCAGCCGATCCTCAACCGCGGCCGCAGCGGGCAAGGCGTCCAGGGCTTGCTGGTCCAGCACGGGCAGACGCAGCGGACTGGCCTGGGTATTGCATAGCTTGCCCGCAAGGTTGCGACTTCGCAGGCTGGCCCCCAGCAACTCACGGGTGCTGCCGGCGATGCCGGGACTGATATGCAGGCGCAAGGCGAGCCGCGCCTCGGCTCCCCATGCCAGGTTGCCAAGCCGGAAGCTGCTATCCGCGTTCTGCTGCACCAGCCCAATGGGCTCCACGATGACGCCAGGGGTCGGCATCAGGATGACTTCCAATTGCTGCAGGCACAGCGCCTGCAGCAGCGAGAACTCTTCATCAAAGCAATCTTGCAGTTCCTTGGTCGTCCAGCCGTAATACTGCTGCCCACCGCCGGCTCTGGCCATCGCGGTCAACAAGCCCTCGTTGACACTCAACCCGAGGCCTATCGTGCTGGTACTGACACCCATGGCATGCCAGTCGCTGCAGTGCCTGATGATGGCGTCTTCATCGTCAAGGCCGCGGTTGATCTGTCCGTCGGACATCAGGATCACCCTGGAAATGCTGCCGGCTTTGCCGCCCTCGAGCTGCCGCGCGCCCTCCTGCCAGCCCCCGAAAAGATTGGTGCGCCCGCCAGCGGATCGTTCGTCCGTGGTCTGCTCGACCATGACGCAGGCCGGGGCATGGTGAAGCGGCAACAGGGTCTTGGCCACATCGTCGTAAACAACCAGGGCAAGTTGGTCGGCGGCAGTCATTCGGCCAGCAACGTAGGTAGCGAATTTGAACGCTTCGGCCAGCGGCTCCCACAGACTGCCAGACTTGTCGATCACCAGGGCGAGTCGTATGGGCGTGAGCTCGGGAACCAGGTCGGCAGGCTGATCGGGCGCTTGCACGCGCAGGACGACATCAAGCGTGCCCCCCTTTGCAGGAATGCCGAGCTTGACCGGAGAGAAGATGATTTCTGGCTGGATCATGGTGAGTTCCTTCGAGGATGACGATCAACGGTCAGGAGAAAAATGCCAATCAGTTGAGGAATTCAATGCCATAGCGCCTGAAACTGGGTTGGCTGGCAACGTTTTTGCCATGCGGGCTTCCTGAGCTGAGCTGCAGTGCGGCGCGGTTTACCACACAAACGCATCGTCACGGGCCTGACCGCTCGCCAGGCCAACATATCTTTTCGCCGCCTTCAACAGCGCACTGCGCAACATCCGAAGTTGGCCCATTCGGAGCCAGTCAAATGACGCTCAAACGAGCGCTGCCGCTTGCCTTGGCCTGTCTGGGCGGCTTGCGCTGCGCTGTATTTTTATAACAGTTGTATATGAACAGTTCTACTGATATTATTTGCAGATGGCATCAAACCTCAGCCTGGATCAGTTGTGCGGACTGGTCGACCTCTCCAAGCGGACGGTGCGCTATTACATGCAGCTGGGCCTGGTGGATCGCCCGATCGGCGAGACCCGGGCGGCGTATTACACCGAGCAGCACACCCGGCAACTCCTGAAGGTCAAGGAGCTGGCGAACTCGGGGGTCTCGCTGGAGCGGATCCGGGAAGTATTGGCCGGCAAGGAGCCGCCGGTTGCGCCGCGGGCCAGGCAGACAGGCTCGATCAGGGTGCTCAGCCAGGTGTACATCGCCCCTGGCATCGAGCTTCAAATCGACCCGGATCTGGCCGGCCTGACACCCGAGACCCTGCGGGAATTCATCCAATCAACGCTGCAGCAATGGGAAAAAATCAATGGCACCGTCTGAAACTCCCAACCAGGCCATCCTCATGGACAAGGCCGGCAATGCTGTGGCGCTGGAGTCGGTGCATGCCAACGGGGTCTTGAACGGTCTGATGCTGCGGATGACCCTGCGCCAGGTGTATCGGAACACCGGCGGCAACAATATCGAGACGATCTACACCTTCCCTTTGTCGTGGGGCGCGACCTTGATGTCGATGAAGGTCAAGCTCAACGGCAAGGAGCTTGCCGGGCAGATTGTCGAAAAGAAGGCGGCCGAGGCCGCTTACGAAAAAGCCATCGCCGAGGGCGACCTGCCCGTCATGCTGGAGCGCTCGGGCAAGGATCTGTACACCGCCAATCTGGGCAATCTGCAGCC
>CANFIC010000440.1 GCA_947446685.1 Burkholderiales bacterium | reverse complement strand
CATATTTTGCAGGAGGCTCTGTCGAATGTGCGCAAGCATGCGGGGGCCAAGAGGGTCGAGTTGCGCGTGCTGCAGGCGCCGCAATGGCGTTTCGAGGTTTGTGACGATGGCGCGGGTTTCGACGCCGCCGCCGATGCCTTCGATGAGACCCATGTCGGCTTGCGCATCATGGCTGAGCGCGCCCAGCGCATCGGCGCGCAATTGCAGATCCGCAGCCAGCCGGGCGGCGGCACGCAGATTTCATTGCTGCTGCCGGCACAGGTCGAGCATGAAGAGATGGCAGCATGAACAAGGCTGAAAAAATCGAGCTGATTCGCATCATGGTGGTTGACGACCACAGTCTGTTCAGGCGCGGGCTGACCGCCTTGCTGGCGCAGGAGGAGGGCCTTGAAGTGGTGGGCGAGGCCTCTGACGGCAGCGAAGCGCTGCGCCGCATCAAGGATCTGCAACCGGCGGTCGTGCTGCTCGACAACCATATGCCCGGTGTGCGCGGTGTCGACCTGTTGCCCGGCCTGCGCGAAGCCGCACCGCAGTCTCACTTCATCATGCTGACGGTCAGTGAAGATGAGCAGGACCTGACCGCGGCTTTGCGCGCCGGAGCGGCGGGCTATCTGCTCAAGACCATCGACGCGGCTGATCTGGCCGCAGCAATACGCCGCACCGTGGCGGGCGAGGCGGTGGTCAGCCCCGAGATGACGAACAAGTTGGTGCTGGCCTTCAAGGCCAGCAGCGTGGCGCCAACAGCGGCCAGCTTGTCAAACCAGGCCGAGGACATCGCGGCCCTGTCACCACGCGAACAAGAGTTGCTGCAGGAAATTGCCCGTGGCGCCAGCAACAAGGAAATCGCGCGCACCTTGGGCATCGCTGAAACCACGGTGAAGATCCATGTCCAGCATATTCTGCGCAAGCTGCAACTCAGCTCGCGGGTACAGGTCGCCGTCTGGGCCAGTGAGCGCGGTTTCGGCTGAGCTTCAGCCGTCCCTGCCGTCCACTCGGGCGGCCAGCAGCCAGGGCGTGTAGACATAGAGATAGATGATGAAGGCGCTGCTCCAGGCCATGGCAGCCCCCAAGAGGGCCAGTGACTGCAGGCCGAATATCGGCAGCAGCGAGCGCAACAAGGCGGCTGCCATCACCAGGGCATAGGCGCTGGTTTCGGCTTTGCCGGCCTGCAAGCTGCGGCCGGTGTGCCCCCTGGCTGTGCGCGTGATCATGCCGATGATCAAGCCGCTGGTGGCGCCGACAGTCAACGCATGCAAGCCGGCTGACTCGCTCACCAGACCCAGTTGGGCCAGCGCCAGCAAGCCCAGTCCGACGGCAATCCAGGCATAACCGGCATGCAGAATCCAGAGGATGGGCCGGCTCCGCGTCAGCCAGGGCTGCCACGCCCATTGGCGCCGCAGATGCAAGGCAGCGGCCAAGCCCAGTACAGCCGCCGTGGCCAGGCCTGTCGGCGCGAACACCCAGCCCGCCAGCCCCAAGGCAGTGAGCGTCATCGTCCAACGCTCCAGCTTTGGCGGCGGCAAGATCATGCCGGGTGTGGCGGCTTTCGTGAATGCGGGTACCACCCGGCCGGCCATCACGCACAGCACCATCACGACCAGGGCCAGTCCGGCGTGCAAAGCCATCAGCGGGTTGATTGCTGTCATGCCCAAGGCTGCGAGGTGGAAAGCGCCATTGGCCAGCGCCAGCAGTAGCAGGATCAGCGCCAGCGGCAGATTGCGGTGGTTGCCTGAGCGCAGCAGCAAGCGGGTGAGCAGGGCCGCCACCAAGGGCAGCAGGGCCATGTCGAGCGCCGCATAGATGGCGTAGGGCGCCGTCAGCGCCGCCACTCTTGCCGCCAGCCATAGCGCGACCAGTCCGCCCAGCGCCGCGTCGCGCGGTGTGGCCAGTCCGGTCCAGGCCTGGCCCGCGGTCAGCAGGAAACCGATGATCACGGCCACGGCAAAACCGAACAGCATTTCATGGCCATGCCAGAGCATCGGCGCCAGCGCGGTCGACAGGGTGATCTGGCCGAACCAGGCCGCCACCCACAAGGGCACGGCGAGGGCGGCGAAGGCGGCGGCTCCTAGGTAGAACGGTCGAAAGCCGAGCCGCAGCAGCGGCCAGCCGCGCGATGGCATCACAGTTGATTTGAGTTGCACAGGTATTTTCATGATGGCCGGAACTGTCAGCCCTGCAGGCTGCGGGCGCAATAGCTCTTCCGAACGATGGCCGCAGCCATTCCATAGTTCATCTGCACCTCGCGCCCCATGCTTGAGAAGGATGTTCAGCAAAGGGCCAGGCAGGGATATTGGTGACCATGGAATTGAGGAGTTCAAGCATGTCAGTCACGCCAGTTGCCGATCCGGGACCGAGCCGTCAAGCGCTTTCGGTGCTGGTTGTCAGCACCTTGGCGTTTACGGTCTGCTTTATGGTCTGGATGATGTTCGGCGTGATCGGGATTCCGATCAAGAAAGCGCTGGATCTCAATTCGACCCAGTTCGGCCTGCTGACGGCGATGCCGGTTCTGAGCGGCTCGCTGGTGCGCGTCCCCTTGGGCATCTGGACCGACAGATTCGGCGGCCGCCTGGTCTTTTTCCTGCTGATGCTGGCCTGTGTCGGCCCGATCTGGTTGATGAGCTATGCCACAGCCTATTGGCATTTTCTGGTCATCGGGCTCTTCGTCGGTCTGGCCGGCGGCTCGTTTTCGGTCGGCACGCCCTATGTCGCACGCTGGTTCCCGAAGAAGCGTCAGGGCTTTGCAATGGGCATCGTCGGCGCCGGCAATTCGGGTGCGGCAGTCAACAAGTTCGTTGCCCCCGGTCTGGTGGTGGCATTCGGCTGGACCATGGTGCCGCATGTCTATGCGGCGGTGCTGCTCGGCACGGCGATCCTGTTCTGGTTCTTCAGTCACAGCGACGAAAAGCATCTGGTCACCAGCCAGGCCAGCTTCATGTCGCAATTGAAGGCGCTGAAAGACCCCAAGGTGCTGAAATATTGCCAGTACTACTCGATCGTCTTTGGCGGCTATGTGGCGATGAGCTTGTGGATGGTGCAGTACTACGTTGGCGAATATGGCCTCGACATCCGCTACGCCGCTTTGCTGGCAGCCTGCTTCTCTCTGCCCGGCGGCGTGTTGCGTGCTGCGGGCGGCTGGTTGGCTGACAAGCATGGCGCGCATTTCGTCACCTGGTGGGTGCTGTGGGTCAGTTGGATCTGTCTGTTCCTGCTTTCTTATCCGCAGACCGATCTGTCGATCCAGACCGTCAATGGCGCGCAGACCTTTCACATCGGCCTGAACGTCTACGCCTTCACAGGGCTGATGTTCACGCTG
>CANFIC010000439.1 GCA_947446685.1 Burkholderiales bacterium | reverse complement strand
TGTCGAACCATCAACAAAGCCGCTCGTGGTGAGCTGGTCGAACCATGTTCCTGTCCGCTCGTGGTGAGCCTGTCGAACCTCGCTGTCAGCCCCTTCGACAAGCTCAGGGCGAACGGGGGATTTTCTTCAGAGAGCCAACGGGCAGGCCTGCCGCGCCGGACCCCGATAACCGCGCGGCCGGAGTAATTGACCCGTTCGTGGTGAGCCCGTCGAACCATGTTCCTGTCCATTCGTGGTGAGCTCGTCGAACCTCGCTGTCAGCCCCTTCGACAAGCTCAGGGCGAACGGGGGATTTTCTTCAGCTAACAAACGGGCAGGCCTTCCGCGCCAGGCCCCGACAACCGCGCGGCCAGAGTAATTGACCCGTTCGTGGTGAGCCTGTCGAAGCATCAACAAAGCCGTTCGTGGTGAGCTTGTCGAACCACGCCAGACCCTTCGTCGCTTCAACCTTGAGGGGCTATGTCCCGAACCGCATTGCAGGTATACAGCCCGCAAATCTTGGTGCTCCTCTGCAAATTCCACGACTGGCGCTACGACCTGTCGGGCAGGCTCATCCATGCACCGCACCTGCCGCCGACCGGCAGTGCCTCGCCGCCCTGCCTCAAGCCCTATGCTGTCGAGGAACGCGACGGCCTCGTGTATCTCGCACCGGCGACGGGCGAAGGGGACGTGCCGGCCGCCCGGCCTCCGCGCCCGGATGCGTTGCCCGAGGCACCGCACTGGCTTGCCGGATCCGTGGCGGCTCCGGTGCACAAGGTGACCCTGGCGGAGAACTGGAAGCGCCTCGCGTCTCGCATGGCGAAGTTGCTGCGTGCATGGCTCGGGCCGGCGCACGGCGCGTTGCGCGTGCATTCCTACGGCCCGCTCGGCTGGTTCGCGACCGACAGCCAAGCCACCGCCCTCGTCGTTCGCCTCGCTCCCCGCGACGTCGGGCTGACCGACATCTCGCTGCTCGCCTTGCGATCGCCCTCGGAACCCGTCTCGGCCTGCTTCGATGCCATCTCGTCGCTGCGGGCACCGCAACTTGCCGAGGCCCTCGGCGCATTGCCCCCGGGCGACATGGGGGACGACTTCTATGCCCGCTATTTCGCGCTCCTGCCGATTTCGAATTTTTCAACCCATTTCTGAACCATGCAACTTGCCGGTGAACAGCTGATCGCCCGACCCCAGCAGTTGGTCTGGGACAGCCTCAATACGCGCGACATCTTCCAGGCCTGCATCCCCGGTTGCGAATCGATGGAACTCACAGCCGAAAACGAGTACAAGATCGCCATGGTCGCGTCCGTGGGCCCGTTGAAGGCGCGCTTCAACGGCAAGTTGCGCATCAACTACATCGATGCCCCGAACAGCTACCGCTTGAGCTTCGATGGCAACGGCGGCATGATCGGCTTCGGCAAGGGCGGCGCCCATGTCACGCTCACCCGGCAGGACGACGGCACGCTGCTGAAGTACGAAACCACGGCCGAGGTGGGTGGCAAGATCGCGCAGATCGGGTCACGCCTCGTGATGGGTGCAGCAAAGAAAACCGCTGACGATTTCTTCGCGAAGTTCAGGCAAGCGCTCGGTTCAAAAGTCGACCTCGCCCCGGCGCCTCCCCCCATGCTGGCGCCATACGAACCGGCGAGCGGTGAACCTGAAATGCCCGATCTTCCAGACCATCGCTGATCGGAAGTGTTCGGCCCGCAACGCATGTCAAACTTGCCCTCACGCGGTTGAACCTCCTATCCGTGAAAGTGAGAGCTTATGTTGGCCGAACACGCCATTCTTGATGCTGCACGTCGGGCCGCAAATGCGGCAAGCAGTCCTGCGAGAGTCATGCTGTTTGGCTCCTATGCCCGGGACGATGCAGATGAAGGCTCAGACCTGGATCTGCTAGTCATAGAAACCGATGTGCCAGACAAGGCCGAGGAGTATCTGAAGCTACACCGAGCCATCGGCTCCATCGGTGTCGGGGTCGATGTGTTGGTCATGTCCCGTGAGGAGTTCACGCGTCGCAGCCAGGTGCCCGGAACTCTGCCCTACTGGGTGGCGAAAGAAGGAAAGCTGATTCATGACTCCAGCGCTTGACGAGGCGCGCCGTCTACTGCGCTTGGCGCTGCAACACCGCGTTCAGGGCCAGGTTCACATAGAAATTGCCACGCCCGATTTTTTGCTTTTGCAGGAACCCGCCCCCGGTCAAAGCCTCAAGATACTTGGTGGCGGTGATACGTGACACGCCCAAGTCCCGCTGCACAAATTCGATCTTGGTATAAGGGTGCATGAACAGGTTGTTGATCAAGTCTTGGCTGTAAAACTTGTAGCCTGCGCGAATACGCTGCTTGTAGTCAAACAGCACGGCCTTGATGGCCTGCACGGTATGAATAGTCTGCCCGGCGGTCTGTTCCACAGCTTCCAGCAGGTACAGCACCCATTGTTCCCAGCTGTCTTCGTCGCGCACAGTTTGCAGCAGGCGGTAGTAGTCGGCCTTGTGGCGCACGATGTGTTGGCTCAGGTACAGCACCGGAATGTCCAGCAAGCCCTCTTTCACCAGGTACAGCACATTCACAATGCGGCCGGTGCGGCCATTGCCATCGTAGAAGGGGTGGATGCTCTCGAACTGGTGGTGGATCAGCGCCATTTTGATCAATGGGTCGGCATCAAACAGACCGGCCTCGTTGATGAATCGCTCCAGGTCCCGCATCAGCGCCACGATCTCCGCCGGGTCTTGCGGCGGGGTGTAGATGGTTTGGCCGGCGCCGTCTTTGAGCGCCGTTCCGGGTAGCTTGCGAAAACCCGCGTTGTTGCGCTCCAGCTCACCCTGAATCTCGATGATGTGGTTGCAGGTGAGCAATCCACTGCCACGCACCTGCTCAAACCCAACCCGAAGCGCCTGGCGGTATCGCAGCACCTCTTTGGCGGCGGGGTTGGCAAACGATTCGGGCAGCACATCGTTTTTGAACAGCTCGTCGTGGGTGGTGACGATGTTCTCGATCTCGGAACTGTCCTTGGCCTCTTGCAGCGCCAGCGTGTTGATCAGAATGCTCTGGTTGGGAATGGACGCTGCAATGCCCTTCAGTTCCGCCAGCTTGCGGCTGCTGCTGGCCAATTTTTTGAGGATGGGGGGCGTCTCGAACCGGGCGGGGTTGAGTTGTTCAAGCGGCGTGAGTGCGGGCATGGCTAGCCTGGAAGGGGTCGAGGTGTATAGCGATGAACGAATTCTTTACATGATAGGCTTGATATGTATAGAAAAGCGGATTATTTATGCATATAAATCCGACGGCTCTTGACAATCATGGCAGCGCCTGAAAGGCCTCGTCCCCTTGCTCAACCGTGGCTTGCTTGAACCAGGGGGGAATCAGCGTC
>CANFIC010000438.1 GCA_947446685.1 Burkholderiales bacterium | reverse complement strand
GAACCGCGGCGCCGTCGCGGTGAAGCTGACCGAGGCCGATGTGCTCGACAGCTTCGAGTTGCTGGCCGGCCTGGAAGCGATGTCGGGCGAGTTCGCGGCCGAACGCATCAGCGACGCCGAAATCACCCAGGTCCGAGCGCTGCATTTCGAGATGCTGGCGAGCTTCACAAGGCGCGACCTGTCGAACTATTACCGCCTCAACGCCGAGATCCATAGCGCGATCAACCAGGCCGCCAGGAACCCCCTTCTCACCGCCACCTATATGCGCATCAACGCCCGCGTCCAGGCGCTGCGTTTTCGCACCAACCAGAACGAAGCCAAGTGGATCCGCGCGATGCAGGAGCATGAGCTGATGGTGCAGGCGCTGGTCGCCCATGACGCACCGGCGATGCGCAAGGTGCTGGTCGAACATCTGATCAACAAGCGCGACACCGTCATCGACCTGCTGCGTGCCGGCCAGATCTACCCCCAGCGAATTCAAGCCTGAGCCCATGCTGATCGAACCGACCCGGAATCTGCTTCCCGCCGGCACCGTGCTGCCATCGAACGAAGTCTCTGAGCTGCTGCTGCGACGGCTGCGCGCCGAAACCGAAGGCGAGTTGCTGTTCGATGCCGGCTCGCGCGGCCGCTATGCCACCGATGCGTCGATCTACCAGATCATGCCGGTCGGGGTGTTGGTGCCGACTTGCTTGCGCGACATCGAAACAGCGATCGCCATCGCCCGTGACCTGAAGGTGCCGGTACTGCCGCGCGGCGGCGGCACCAGCCAATGCGGGCAAACCACCGGCGCTGCGCTGGTGATCGACAACAGCAAGCATTTCAACAAATTGCTGGCAGTCGATGTTGAACAGCGCACCGCAAAAGTCGAGCCCGGGCTGGTGCTCGACCAGTTGAATTCACAGCTCAAAGCCCATGGCCTGTGGTTTCCGGTCGATGTCTCGACCAGCGCGCAGGCCACGCTCGGCGGCATGGCAGGCAACAACTCCTGCGGCTCGCGCTCGATCGCCTACGGCAATATGGTGCACAACGTGATCGGCGCCAGCGCCTGGCTGTCCGATGGCGCCCTGCTCGACTTCGGCAAGGTCAGCGGCCTTGGCAGCCGCGCCGCCAGCATCGCCGAATATGTTCGCCAACTGGCGATACAGAACCAGGCTGAAATAGCCGAGCGCTGGCCCAAGGTGATGCGCCGGGTGGCCGGCTACAACCTCGACATCTTCGACAACCAGAGCGAGAAGCCCTATACCCGCGATGGCAGCGTCAACCTGGCCCATTTGCTGATTGGCTCGGAAGGCACGCTGGCCTTCACCCGCAGCCTGACGCTGCAACTGGCCGAGTTGCCGCGCGCCAAAGTGCTCGGCGTCGTCAACTTCCCAACCTTCCACGCCGCCATGGATGCGGCCCAGCATCTGGTCAAGCTGGGACCGACTGCGGTCGAGCTGGTCGATCGCACGATGATCGAATTGAGCCTGGAAAATCCGGCCTTCCGCCCGACCATCGAGACCGCGTTGATCGGCAAGCCGGCAGCGATCCTGCTGGTCGAATTCTCGGGTCCGGAAAAAGGCCCGCTGCTGGCCCGCATGAAGGCGCTGAGCGAATTGATGGGCGACCTGGGTCTACCCGGTAGCGTGGTCGCAATGACCGACGAGACGCCGCAAAAAGCGCTTTGGGAAGTCCGCAAAGCAGGCCTCAACATCATGATGAGTATGAAAGGCGACGGCAAGCCGGTCAGCTTCATCGAAGACTGCGCAGTCCCGCTGGAAAACCTGGCCGAATACACCGACGCCTTGACCGAAGTCTTCGCCAGACATGGCAGCCGCGGCACCTGGTATGCCCATGCATCGGTTGGCACCCTGCATGTGCGGCCGATCCTCGACATGCGCGCCGGTGGCGCTGCCAAGATGCGCGCGATCGCCGAAGAGGCCTCGGCCCAGGTGCGCAAATTCAAGGGCGCATTCAGTGGCGAGCATGGCGACGGCTTGTGCCGGGGCGAATGGATCGAATGGCAATTCGGGCCGGCGATCAACCAGGCCTTTCGCGCGATCAAGCAGCAGATGGACCCGATCGGACTCTTCAACCCGGGCAAGATCATCGACCCGCCGAAGATGGACGACGGCAACCTGTTCCGCTTCGCGCCGCCGACAGCATCCAAGCCCTACCGGCGGATTGCGCTGCAGCCGGTGCTTGACTGGTCGGCCTGGAACGTCCAAAGCGACCCGGTCACCGAAGTCACCAGCGCGCCGGGCAGCGGCGGCGATTTGACCGGCGGCTTTGCTGCAGCGATCGAGATGTGCAACAACAACGGGCATTGCCGCAAGTTCGATGCTGGCGTGATGTGCCCGAGCTACCGCGTCACTCGCGATGAGCAGCATCTGACCCGCGGCCGCGCCAACACCTTGCGGCTGGCTGTCTCGGGTCAACTCGGCCCCGACGCCTTTACCAGCGAAGCGATGTTTGAAACGATGGCCTTGTGCGTTGGCTGCAAAGGCTGCAAGCGCGACTGTCCGACCGGCGTCGACATGGCCCGGATGAAAATCGAGTTTCTCGACCATTACAAGGCCCGTCATGGGCATAGCCTGAAGGACCGCCTCGTCGCCCATCTGCCCGCTTATGCCGCCTTCGCCAGCCGCCTGCCCTGGCTGATGAACCTGCGCGACCGGCTGCCGGGTGCGGCCTGGCTGAGCGAAAAGCTGCTGGGTTTTTCGGCCAAGCGCAGCCTGCCCTTGTGGCGTTCAGACATCTTCTGGCGCTCAGCCCAATTGGCCAGCCTAGCCAGCCGCGACGAGGTGATTGCCGCTGCGGCCAAGAATGGCAAGGCTGCGGTGCTGTTCGTCGACACCTTCAACGGCAGCTTCGAGAGCGAGAACGCCTGGGCGGCAGTGCAGGTGCTGCAGGCGGCGGGTTATGCCGTGCACAGCGTCACCAAGGACGAAGGCCATCACTGCTGCGGCCGCACTTATCTGGCCAGCGGCATGGTGGCTGAGGCCAAGGCGCGCGCCGGCGCTTTGATCGCCGCCCTGGCACCGCTGGCGCAGGCCGGTGTCGCTATCGTCGGGCTTGAACCCTCCTGCCTGCTGACGCTGCGCGACGAAACGCTGGTGATGGGGCTGGGCGAGCAGGCGCTGACCGTGTCGAACCAGGCCTTGATGTTCGAAGAATTCATCGCGCGCGAGTCGAAGGCCGGCCGCTTCCAGCTCGAACTGAAGCCGACGGACCAGCCGATCCTGGTGTATGGGCATTGCCACCAGAAAGCCTTCGGCACCACCAGCGCCTTGCTCGATGTGCTGAAGCTGATTCCGGGCGCCAAGCCGGAGTTGATTGAAAGCAGCTGTTGCGGCATGGCTGGCAGCTTCGGCTATG
>CANFIC010000437.1 GCA_947446685.1 Burkholderiales bacterium | reverse complement strand
TCGGATCCTGGAGCCAAGTGCGGAGGACGTACTTCTGGATCTTGCCGGTCGAGGTCTTCGGCAGGCTGCCGAACACGACAGTGCGCGGGCATTTGAAATGGGCGAGGCTGGAGCGGCAATGGCTGATCAGCTCATCCGCCGTTGCCGCAGCGCCCGGCTTTAGTGCGACAAAAGCGCAGGGAGTCTCTCCCCAGTGCTCGTCGGCCTGCGCCACGACGGCAGCTTCCAGTACGGCGGGGTGGGCGTACATGCAACTGCGGGCCTGTTCGGTGGCGCGCGCCTTTCTTTGGTGTGCGGCGATTCGAAGACTTCGCGCGGCTGCTCAACGTGGCCCGCAATGTATTGACGTCCCGGCTGGGCAAGCTCACGGCAGAAGGTGTTTTCGAGCGGCGTCAATACGAGGCACGCCCTCCGCGGTTCGAGTATGTCCTGACGAAAAAGGGCTTGGCTTTCTACGACAGCTGCCTGCTGCTGATTCAGTGGGGCGATGAGTGGATCGCCGACAGTCATGGCGTGCCGCTACACCTGAGACACAGACTCTGCGGCGAGGTGTTCAAGGCCAAACTGGTTTGTGGTCACTGCGCCGAGCCTGTGCTTGCTCAAGAAGTCGAGTTCCGAGACGGGCCCGGCGTCCGTCTGTTGTAAATCGAGATCGTCAATGCTGTTGTCCTGGGCTGAGGAGCAATGCCGGCTTGGCGTTCCCAAAAAGCCTGAGCAGCAAGGGGGTATTGGGCCGCACGCACAGACTGGAAAGCGTTCAGCGCAGGCGCTTTGTGTGAGCTTGCACGGTGGGTCTGTCTGCTACTTGAATTTTATATTTAAAAGCCATAAAAATAGCCTTTAACAAGATAAATTCATTGTAAAAGTCATTTTTTTATCCTTTAAAATCCTCCTTGTTCCGCAGCAAAGGTAGCAAATGCTCGACTTTCAATTCGCCACCAGCGGTGAAATTGCACAAGAACTCGGCCGGCGTATGCGCGCGCAGAGGATGGCAAATTCGATGACTCAGGATGAGCTTTCCGCCCGCGCCGGCGTGGCCTTGGGATCCGTCAAGAAACTCGAATCGACGGGCCGCACGACGATGGAAACTTTCGTGCGTATTGCGCAGACTCTGTCGCTTGCCGGGGAACTCGAGACCCTGATTGTGTTGAAACCACGTACCAGCATTGCCGCAATGGAGCGGGCTGAGTTGGCCATCCGCAAGCGAGCGCCGCGACGCCGCATGAGCCCCAAAGCGGATCAGGAGCGGACCCCATGAAGAAGATCGATGTCCTGTTTCATGGATGGGGGCATGAATGGGTTCTAGGAACGCTGGCCAGTTCCGGTCCGCACTTGGTTTTCGAGTATTCGCCTGAAGCGTTGCAGCGCGGGATCGAATTTTCCCAGGTTCATCTGCCGCTACGCGCTGCCGCGTACAGCGACTTCCCCGCATACCTTTCCTGTTTGCCTGGCCTTGTGTCCGATGCGCTGCCGGACGGATGGGGCCTGCTGCTGATGGACAAGATGTTTCTGAAAATAGGTCGCAGCAGGTCGAGCATCACAGCGCTGGACCGCCTGGGCTTTATCGGGGCTCGTGCCATGGGCGCCCTGTCGTTCCGGCCAAGCCTGGACATGCCGCTGTCCGCTGATGAAGCGACCTTGCTCGAGATTGCCAACGCTGCAGCCGACGTCATCGACGACAAGGACACCCCCGCCCTGAAATTGTTGGCGCTCGTTGGCGGGTCTCCGCATGGTGTTCGCCCGAAGGCGCTTGTCCAGTTCGATGCTTTAGCCGGGCGGGTGAGCACCCTGGAATCTTCACCAGGGGCACCCTGGCTTGTGAAGTTTCCAGCCCAAGGCGAACACAAGGAGGTTTGTGCCATCGAGCATGCTTACGCGATCATGGCCCGCGCCTGCGGCGCCGAGATGCCGCGCACACAATACTTCGACCTGGCGAAGGACATGGCCGCTTTCGGCGTTGAACGATTCGACCGCGCCGGGGGCATGCGTGTTCCCGTGCACTCGCTGGCAGGGGCGTTGCACGCCGACTTCCGAGTTCCGTCGCTCGACTATCAGACCATCCTGCGGGCGACCCGCGCTTTCACGAAGGACGAGACCGAGGTCAGCAAAGCTTTCGGCCGCTGTGTCCTGAACGTGGTCATGAACAATCGGGACGACCATGCCAAGAACTTTGCATTCCGGATGGACGAGAAAATGCAATGGAAGCTGGCGCCGCTGTACGACTTCACATTCAACACCGGCCCGAGGGGCTGGCATCAAGCGACCGTGATGGGCGAAGGCCAGGCGCCAGGTCGGTCTGAATTACTCAAACTGGCCGCCAACTGCGGCGTTGCGCCGGCGACTGCAACCCGCATCATCGACCGAGTCTGCGCCGAGGCATCCAGAATGGCCTCGTTCCTGATTGACTTCGATATTCGCAAGGCCTCTCGAAAGGCCATCGTCGATGCCGTGAATGCCAACTTGCGACGCTGTGCAGCCAGCCCGGCACAGAATCAACGCGTCCGATAGACCATTGCACGCTGTGCGTGCGCAGGACTTCATCCTGCAGTCTGCTCACTCGTCTTCCAGGAGACTCCTGAGCATCCAGGCGGTCTCTTGGCTGCGCCGACAGACCGTTGCACGCTGTGCGTGCGCAGGATTTCATCCTGCAGTCTGCTCACTCGTCTTCCAGAAGACTCCTGAGCATCCAGGCGGTCTGTTCATGCACGGTGAGTCTTTGGGTGAGGAGGTCGGCGCTGGGCTCGTCGGATGCTTGGTCGACGGTTGCGAACAGGCTGCGTGCGGTGCGCGCGACGGCTTCATGCCCTTCGACCAGGATGCGGACCATCTCCAGCGCTTTGGGCGGCTTGGCCGGGGCATCTTTCAAGGAGCTCAGGGCGGCGAACTGGGCATAGGAACCGGGTGCGACATGGCCGAGCGAGCGGATCCTCTCGGCGATCGGGTCGACGGCGGTCCAGAGTTCGGTGTACTGGACCATGAACATCTGGTGCAGCGTGTTGAACATCGGCCCGGTCACATTCCAGTGGAAATTGTGCGTGGTCAGGTAGAGCGTGTAGGTATCGGCCAGCAGCTTGGACAAGCCCTCGGCAATGGCCGCGCGATCCTTCTCGCTGATGCCGATATTGATGGAATTTTTGCTTGTCTTATTCTTGGCCATTAGGTCTCCTTGGTGAACGCGGATCAAATCCGCTGAGGCAACTTTATGTCGGCCTGAGCGCCATGGCAATTTGAATCATTCAACGGCGGCGATAGGCAAAAGCTTCTGGCGGGCGCCTCGCCACGCTTCCCCCTCCAAGCTCAATCAATATTGACAAGCTGCCAACAACGACAACCTCATGACGTCACGAGCGTTGGCGGGCTCC
>CANFIC010000436.1 GCA_947446685.1 Burkholderiales bacterium | reverse complement strand
CGTCATCGGGGCCGGTTCGGCCGGCGGCTTGCTGGCCGCAAGGCTGAGTGAAGGCGGACAGCACAGCGTGCTGCTGCTCGAAGGTGGTGGCAGCCACAAGCGCTTGATGGTCTCGATGCCTGCAGGTTGGGGCACGATGACCTACAGCAAAACCCATTCTTGGGGGCACCTGACCGAGCCGGAGCCATGGGCAGGCGGGCGATCCATCCTGATGCCGCGCGGCAAGATGCTCGGCGGGTCGAGTTCGATCAATGGCATGCTCTACATCCGCGGCCACAAGCAGGACTATGCCGAATGGGTCGCCGCGGGTGCGCTGGGCTGGAGCTGGAACGAGTTGTTGCCCTATTTCGTCCGCACCGAAGACCAGCAGCGCATCCGCAACAAATACCATGGCCAGGGCGGCCCCTTGCATGTGGCCGATCTGCCTTCGGTGCACCCGCTGACGCACCGGATGATCCTGGCCGGACAACAGGCCGGGCTTGAACGGGTCGACGACTTCAATGACGGAACGGCGCGCGGCATCGGCACCTTGCAGGTCAATGTGCGTGATGGCCGACGCTCATCGATCGCTGTCAACTCGATCGAACCGGCCATGAAGCGCGGCAATCTGCGGGTGATCACCCAGGCGCTGGTTCACAAGATCAATTTCGAGGGCCGCCGCGCGACCGGCGTGACCTACCGGATCGGCGACGGACCGCTGCAGCAGGCGGGAGCCCGCAGCGAAGTGCTGCTCTGCGCCGGCGCGATCCAGTCGCCGCAGTTGCTGATGCTGTCGGGCCTGGGGCCAGCCGAGCATCTGCGCCAGCAAGGCATTGCGGTGCTGGCCGATTTGCCCGGGGTCGGCGCCAATTTGCAGGACCATTGCCTGGTGCCGATGTCATGGCGCTTGAGGCCGGGTGTTGCCAGCATGAACCAGGATTTCCGCGGCCTCGGCCTGCTGCGCTCGGTGCTGCGCTATGCCTTGCTGCGCCAGGGGCCGATGACGAGCCCGCCGTCCGAGCTCTGCGGCTATGCCCGCAGCGATCCGACCCTGCCTTACAACGACATCCAGTTCTTCGGTCTGCCGGTGACTGGCGAGCCCACACTCAATAAAGGCAAGGCACCCAAACCCGATGGTTTTGCCGGCATGACGCTCGGGCCTTGCCAAGTGCGTCCCTTTTCGCGTGGTTCGATCCAGCTGCGCGCGCCAGATGCCGCAGTGCATCCGCTGATCCGGATGAACTATCTGCAGGATGAACGCGACCGCCGTGCGCTGCTCTGGGCCTTGCGCTTGATGCGACGGATTGCCGGACAGGCAGCGCTGGCTGACCAGGTCGAGTCAGAGTTCCGCCCGGGCCCGCAGGTCCAGACCGACCAGCAATGGCTCGATTGGCTGGCACCGCATCTGACCACCGCTTATCACCCGGTCGGCAGCTGCCGGATCGGCCATGCCGACGACCCGCTGGCGGTGGTGACGCCCGACTTGAAGCTGCGCCAGGTCGAGGGTTTGCGCGTCATCGATGCCTCGGTGATGCCGAACCTGATCTGCGGCAACACCAATGCCACCGCGGTGGCGATCGGTGACAAGGGCGCCGACCTGGTGCTGGGGCGAGCGGCGCTGGCGCCAATCGACGACTGATCTTGGACAGGATTTTTTTCGATGAATTTTGATTTTTCCGAAGACCAGAACCTGCTGCGCGACAGCTTGCGCAAATACCTCGGCAAGGAGTCGCCGCTGGGGCTGTCACGCGAATTGATAGACAAGCAGGGCAGCCATGCCGAAGCCGTCTGGCGGGGTCTGACCGAACAAGGCGTGACTGCGCTGATGCTGCCTGACGATTGCGATGGCATAGGCCTGGGTGCGATGGAGCTCTGCGTCGCGGCCGAGGAAATCGGCCGCCAGCTCAGTCCGGTGCCCTTGGCCTCGACGCTTTATCTGGCCGCCCAGGCGGTGATGCTGGGCAGCAGCCAGGCGCAACAGCAGCGCTGGTTGCCAGCGATTGCTGCGGGACAGATAGGAACGCTGGCTGCGCCGCTCGATGGGGAAATAGATCATGACAGCTTGCCGCGCTTTGACGGCGGCAGGCTGAGCGGCCAGGCGCCGCTGGTGGCCGACGGCATGGTCGCCCAATGGGCGGTGCTGCTGGCAACCGATGCCCAAGGCGAACTGCTGTTCGTCCTGAGCGATCTGGCCAGCGGGGTTGAGCGGCGCTTGCTGGCGACCCTGGATCCGGCCAAACCATTTGCCCAATGGACCATGGATGGCTGCCCGGCCGAGCGGCTCGATGGCGACTATGACGTGCTGGCGCTGTTGCAGCGGGTGCGCGACCGCGCTGCCGTGCTGCTGGCTTTCGAACAGATCGGTGCGGCCGATGCCGCGCTGGAGATGGCCGCAGCCTATGCCCGCGAGCGCACGGAATTCGGCCGCACGATCGGCTCCTACCAGGGCATCAAGCACAAGCTGGCCGACCGCTACACCGCCAACCAGATGGCCAGGGCGCATTGCTATTACGGTGCCTGGGCGCTGGCGGCGGATGTCGAGCAGCCGGGTGGCGCACCTGAACTGCCAGCAGCGGCGGCGGCAGCCCGGGTGGCGGCCAGCCAGGCCTTGACGCTGATGGCGCAGGAAAACCTGCATGTCCATGGCGGCATGGGCTACACTTGGGAACTCGACTGCCATTTATTCTATCGTCGCGCGCGCCAGCAAGCGGTCTTGCTCGGCAATGAGCATGTCTGGCGCGAGCGCCTGGCCGGCGAGCTGGAGGCCAGGCTCGACGCGCCCGAAGCAACAGCGAGCTCACGCAGCCAAGCTGACCCGGAGGCGATGGACTTCGATGATTCAGCCGATGAAGCGCTATTCCGCGCCGAATGCCGCAGCTGGCTGTCGGCCAATGCCTTGCTCAAAACCCGGCCCGATGACAGTTTCGGCCCGACCTTGAGCCCCGCCTTGCGATTGCAGGCGGCCAGGCAATGGCAGGCGACCAAGGCCGATGCCGGCTTCGGCGCCATCACCTGGCCCCAAGCCATGGGCGGACGCGGCGGCACGCCGATGCAGGAGCTGATCTGGCGCCAGGAAGAGGGCCGTTTCAACCTGCCGACCGGTTTTTTCAATGTCAGCCTGGGCATGGTGATTCCTTCGGTGATGGCCCATTCAAGTCCCGAGGTCTGCGCCACCCATATCGCGCCGGCGCTGCGCGGCGAGAACCTCTGGTGTCAGTTGCTGTCCGAGCCAGGCGCTGGTTCGGACCTCGGCATGGTGCGAACCAAGGCTGTTCGCTGCAGCGACGGGCGTGATGGCTGGCTGATCAATGGACAAAAAGTCTGGACCTCGCTGGCCCAGTTCGCCGAGTTCGGTCTGTTGCTGACCCGGACCAACCCCGATGT
>CANFIC010000435.1 GCA_947446685.1 Burkholderiales bacterium | reverse complement strand
GGGCAAGCCAGGCGACGGTTCGGCGCAGTAGGCAGCCAGACTTTGGGAAAAGCCCGGCGAGCGGTGTTACACTCATCCGCTTTCCCAGTTTCGAGAATCAAAGTGACTTGCCGCAGATACCCAAGGGGTTGATGCCAAGCGGTCCGCGCATGGTGCGCATGATGGCTCGTGCACTTTATCGCGGCGTCCGGGTCGTGGGCATCAGGCAAGCGTGGGTCAGAGGGTTTCCTCTGGCGCGCTCAAACAGGTCCCAGACCGCGGCGTCTTAGGAGAATTTCATGGCTGTTCAGCAAAACAAGAAGTCACCTTCAAAGCGTGGCATGCACCGTTCGCACAATGCCCTGGTGACCCCGGGTACAGCGATCGAGCCGACCACCGGCGAGGTGCATCTGCGTCATCACATCAGCCCGACCGGTTTTTACCGCGGTCGCAAGATTTTCAAGACCAAGGCAGACGCCTGATTATTTTCTTGCGCTGTGCAGTCGAACAGCGGAATGGAAATTTTCTTGATTTGACCAATTCCCGGCCTGTGCCTCGGTGCAGTTCCGGGTTTTTGTCTTTCCTTAGCGCCGGTTTGGCTGGCGTCGCCTGACTCCCCAATCGCTTCGATCCGATGTCCTCACTTGCTCCAGAGATGACTCAGCCCAGTGACGCCGCGCCGGTGCGCCTGGCGGTCGACTGCATGGGCGGTGATCACGGGCCATCGGTCATCTTGCCGGCCTGCCAGGCTTTTCTGGCAGCGCATCCGCAAGCTGAACTGCTGCTGGTCGGTCGACCGGAGGCGCTGGCAACTGCTGCGGCCTGGCCGCGCTGCCGCATCGTGCCTGCCACCGAAGTGGTGACGATGGAGGACACGGTCGAGACGGCCTTGCGTCGCAAGAAGGATTCGTCGATGCGGGTGGCGATCTCGCTGCTGAAGCCGGTCGATGATGCGGCTCCGCTGGCCCAGGCTTGTGTTTCTGCCGGCAATACCGGTGCGCTGATGGCGGTGTCGCGGTATTTGCTGAAAACGCTTGAAGGCATCGACCGTCCGGCGATCGCCTCGGTGCTGCCGAACCAATCGGGTGGCTTCACCACCATGCTCGACCTCGGCGCCAACGTCGACTGCACGGCTGAACATCTGCTGCAATTTGCGGTGATGGGCAGCGCCCTGGTGTCGGCAGTGGACGGCAAGGCCGAGCCGAGCATCGGCCTGCTCAATATCGGCGAGGAAACGATCAAGGGCAGTGAAACGATCAAGCGCGCCGGCGAATTGCTGCGCCAGGCTTCGGCGGCGGGTCAGTTGAACTTCTACGGCAATGTCGAAGGCAATGATATTTTCAAGGGCACGACCGATCTGGTCGTGTGTGACGGTTTTGTCGGCAATGTGGCGCTGAAGACCGCCGAAGGGCTGGCGGCGATGATCGCCAGTTTCATCCGCGCCGAGTTCAGCCGCAATTGGTTGACCAAGATCGTCGCCATCCTGGCGATGCCGATCTTGAACCGATTCAAGCGCCGGGTCGACCACCGGCAACTCAATGGTGCGGCCCTGCTGGGCTTGCGCGGGCTGGTGTTCAAGAGCCATGGATCGGCCGATGCGGTCTCGTTCGAAACTGCCTTGACCCGGGCCTATGAGGCAGCGCGCCACCAATTGCTCGAGCGGGTGCACGAGCGCATCATCGCCACCTTGCTGCACCCCATGCCCGACGCTGAAAACGCTGAAGGCGCGAATCGAATCGATGGAGACAGCGCGACCGATGTCGCCCAAGCTGCATGAGCCACAAAAATCCGCCTTACAGCCGCATCCTCGGCACCGGCAGCTTTCTGCCACCAAACCGTTTGACCAATGCCGATCTGGCCGCGCAGTTGGCCAAGGACGGGGTCGAGACTTCGGACGAATGGATCGTCGGGCGCACCGGCATCCACGCCCGCCACTTTGCCGCACCGGGTGTCACTGCCAGTGATCTGGCCTTGCCGGCAGCCCGTGCAGCGCTCGAGGCCGCGGGTGTTGCCGCCAGCGAGATCGACCTGATCATCGTCGCCACTTCGACGCCCGATATGGTGTTTCCGTCCACCGCCTGCCTGCTGCAACACAAGCTGGGCATTGCCGGCGGCGCCGCGTTTGATTTGCAGGCGGTTTGCTCGGGTTTCATTTACGCCCTCTCGGTGGCTGATTCGATGATCAAGACCGGTGCGGCGACCAAGGCGCTGGTGATCGGCGCCGAGGTGTTTTCGCGCATTCTCGATTTCAAGGACCGCACGACCTGCGTGCTGTTTGGCGACGGCGCCGGCGCCGTGGTGCTGGGTGCGAGCCAGACGCCCGGCATCCTCGCGACCGACCTGCATGCCGATGGCAGCCATGCCGGCATCCTCTGCGTTCCGGGCACGGTCTCGGGCGGGCTGGTGCTGGGTTCTCCGCTGCTGACAATGGACGGACAGGCGGTCTTCAAACTGGCGGTCGGGGTGCTGGAAAAGACCGCTCGCGCGGTGCTCGACAAGGCCGGCCTGACCGATGCCGACATCGACTGGCTGATCCCGCATCAGGCCAATCTGCGCATCATGCACAGCACGGCGAAGAAGCTGAAGTTGCCGCTTGACAAGCTGATCGTCACCGTTGACCAGCATGGCAATACTTCGGCCGCGTCGATTCCCCTGGCGCTCGACCATGCGGTGCGTGGTGGCCAAGTCAAACCCGGCGACACCGTGATGCTCGAAGGGGTTGGCGGCGGCTTCACCTGGGGCGCGGTGCTGTTGAACTTCTGATGGTTGAGGAACGCTTGATGACCGCAAAATTCGCATTTGTTTTTCCCGGCCAGGGCTCGCAGGCGGTCGGCATGCTCGACGCCTGGGGTGACCATCCGGAAGTCCTGCGCACCTTGGCCGAGGCTTCGGTTGCGCTGGGCGAGGATGTTGCTGCCTTGATCCGGACCGGCCCGAAAGAGCTGCTCGACCTGACCACCAACACCCAGCCGGTGATGCTGACCGCAGGCATCGCTTGCTACCGCGCCTGGATTGCCGAGACCGGCCTGGTCCCTGCCGCAGCGGCCGGGCATTCGCTGGGCGAGTACACGGCGCTGGTAGCAGCCGGTGCCTTGAGCCTGACCGAGGCCTTGCCACTGGTGCGGTTTCGCGCCGAGGCGATGCAGGCGGCGGTGCCGGTCGGCGTCGGTGCGATGGCCGCGATCCTGGGCCTGGAAGCGCAAGCGGTACGTGACGGCTGCGCGGTGGCTGCAGCGGCATCGGGCGAAGCGGTTGAGGCGGTCAACTTCAATGATCCGAAGCAGACGGTGATCGCGGGTACCAAGGCGGGCGTTGACAAGGCTTGCGAAGTCTTGAAAGCCGCCGGCGCCAAGCGCGCCTTGCTGCTGTCGGTGTCGGCACCGTTCCATTCGAGC
>CANFIC010000434.1 GCA_947446685.1 Burkholderiales bacterium | reverse complement strand
GTGGCGATCGATTGCTGGTAGCCCAGCAGGTAGAGGAACCAGACCCCGCCGGTCAAGGCGAAGGGCAGGGTTGCCATGATCAGCAAGGCCTCGTCAAAGCGGCCGAAGGTCAGGTAGAGCAGCACGAAGATGATCAGCAAGGTCGCAGGCACGACCAGCAGCAGGCGCGCGTTGGCGCGTTCCATGTATTCGAACTGGCCCGAATAGGCCAGGCTGATGCCGGCATCGAGCTTCACCTTGGCAGCGACCGCCAGGCGCAGGTCCTTGGCCACTGCCGCCAGATCGCGGCCGCGCACGTCGACATAGACCCAGCCCGAAGGCCGCGCGTTTTCGCTCTTGAGCATCGCCGGCCCGTCGCTGATCACGACGCGGGCGACGCTGCCGAGGGTGATCTGCTGACCGCTTGGCGTCAGTAGCGGCAGGTCGGTGAGCCGCTGCGGCGTGTCGCGCCATTCGCGCGGGAAGCGCAGGTTGACCGGAAAGCGCGCCCTGCCCTCGACCGTCTCGGTGACGTTTTCGCCGCCGATGGCGCCGCTGACCAGGGCCTGCAGATCGGCGATGTTGAGCCCGTAGCGTGCGGCGGCGACGCGGTCGATCTGCAGGTCGATATAGCGCCCGCCGGTCAAGCGCTCGGCCAGCGCCGAAGAGACCCCCGGCACCGTCTTGGCCACTTGTTCGATGCGGCCCGCGATGCGGTCGATGGCGGCGAGATCAGCGCCGCTGACCTTGACGCCGATCGGGCTCTTGATGCCGGTGGCCAGCATGTCGATGCGGTTGCGGATCGGCGGCACCCAGAGGTTGGACAGGCCCGGCACCTTGACTGCCTGATCGAGTTCTTCGATCAGCTTTTCTGGCGTCATGCCGGCGCGCCATTGCTCGCGCGGCTTCAGCTGGATGGTGGTTTCGAACATCTCCAGCGGGGCCGGATCGGTGGCGGTCTCGGCGCGGCCGGCCTTGCCGAAGACGCGCTCGACTTCGGGCAAGGTCTTGATCATCCGGTTGGTGATTTGCAGCAGCTCGGCCGCTTTTTGCGCCGACAGCCCGGGCAGCGCCGAAGGCATGTAGAGCAGGTCGCCTTCGTCGAGCTTGGGCAAAAATTCACCGCCCAGATGCAGCAAGGGCCAGGCCGTGGAAGCGAGCAGCGCCAGCGCGATCGCCAGCGTCATGCGGGGGGCTTTCAAAACCCATTCCAGCGCCGGGCGGTAGCCGGCGATCAAGCCGCGGGTCAGCGGGTTCTTCTGCTCGGCCGGGATGCGGCCGCGAATCCAGTAACCCATCAGGACCGGGATCAAGGTGACCGAAAGCCCGGCTGCCGCGGCCATCGCATAGGTCTTGGTGAAGGCCAGCGGGCCGAACAAGCGCCCTTCCTGTGCCTCCAGCGTGAACACCGGGATGAAGGACAGCGTGATGATCAGCAGCGAGAAAAACAGCGCCGGGCCGACCTCTTCGGCAGCTTGCGTCATCACCTGCCAACGTGCTTCGCCTTCGAGCCGCTGATCGGGATGTTGATGCTGCCAGGCCTCGATTTTCTTGTGGGCGTTTTCGATCATCACCAGCGCCGCATCGACCATCGCGCCGATCGCGATCGCGATGCCGCCCAGCGACATGATGTTGGCGTTGATGCCCTGGTAACGCATCACCGCAAAAGCCATCAGCACGCCCAGCGGCAGCGCGATGATCGCCACCAGCGCCGAGCGCAGATGCCACAGGAAGGCCGCGCAGACCAGGGCGACCACGATGAATTCCTCGATCAGCTTGTGCGACAAATTGCTGATTGCGCGTTCGATCAGCGCGCTGCGGTCATAGGTATTGATGACTTCAACCCCGGGCGGCAGGCTTTTTTGCAACTCGGCCAATTTGGCCTTGACCGCGGCGATGGTGGTCTGCGCGTTCTTGCCCGAGCGCAGGATGACGATGCCGCCAGCGACTTCGCCCTCGCCGTCGAGTTCGGCGATGCCGCGGCGCATTTCGGGCCCGACCTGGATCGTCGCCACATCGCCGAGCTGCACCGGAATGCCCGCGCGCATGACCAGCGGGACGGCGCGGAAGTCGTCGAGCGTTTTCAGATAGCCGCTGGCGCGCACCATGTATTCGACCTCAGCGAGCTCAAGCACCGCGCCGCCGGTCTCCTGGTTGGCGGCTTTCAGCGCCTCGCGCACCTGGCTGTAGCTGATGCCATAGGCCGCCAGCTTGCGCGGATCAAGCAGCACCTGGTATTGCCGCACCATGCCGCCGACCGAAGCGACTTCGGCCACATCGGGCAGGCTTTTCAGCTCGTATTTGAGGAACCAATCCTGGAGCGTACGCAGTTGCGACAGGTCGTTGCGGCCACTGCGGTCGACCAGCGCATATTGATAAATCCAGCCGACACCGGTGGCATCAGGGCCCAGCGAGGTTTTGGCGCTGGCCGGCAGCCGGCTCTGCACCTGGTTCAGGTATTCCAGCACCCGCGAGCGGGCCCAGTACAGGTCAGTGCCGTCATCGAAGATCACATAGACGAAGCTGTCGCCGAAGAACGAGAAGCCGCGCACGGTCTTGGCTCCCGGCACCGACAGCATCGTCGTGGCCAGCGGGTAGGTGACCTGGTTCTCGACGATCTGCGGTGCCTGGCCCGGATAGCTGGTGCGGATGATCACCTGCACATCGGACAGGTCGGGCAGCGCGTCGATCGGCATATGGCGCAGGCTGTAGCCGCCCCAGACCGACAGCAGCAGCGTCACCAGCAACACCAGCAGGCGGTTCGCTACCGACCAGCGGATCAGTCGCGCAATCATGGCTGGCTGCCCGAAGCCGCCGGCGCGCGTGCCAGCACGCCCTGCAAACTGGCTTCGGAGTCGAGCAGGAACTGGCCCGATGCGACGATCTGCTGGCCTGGTTGCAGGCCGCTGCGGATGACGATCCATTCACCCACCTGGTCTTCGACTTCGACCTCGACCGGCCGGTAGCGCCCCGGCCCTTCCGCCAGGTAAACCAGCGCACGGCTGCCGGTCCGGATCACGCCTTCTGCCGGCACCACCAAGGCATTGCGCTGGCTGCCCAGCAGGCTGACCTGCGCGAACAGACCGGCGCGCAGCCGCAGCCCCGGGTTGGGCAACTCGATGCGAACGCGCAGGGTGCGGGTCTCGCGATTGGTCTCGGGCAGCAAGGCCGTGATGCGGCCCTTGAACAGCTCACCCGGCAGCGCCGCAAAGCGCGCCTGCGCCGCCTGCCCGGGCCGGATCGTCGCCGCCTGCGCTTCGGGCAAAGCGGCTTCGAGCCAGATGCTGGACAAGCCATTGATCCTCACCAGCGTCATCCCTGGCGCCACCATCATGCCGCTGCGCACCTGCAATTCGGTGATCAGGCCGGCAGTCGGCGCGGTGATCGTCTGCAGGGCGCTGGGCTGGCC
>CANFIC010000433.1 GCA_947446685.1 Burkholderiales bacterium | reverse complement strand
TCAATACTGGCCTGCCCACCCAGTTCGCCCGAGGGCTTGCGCGTGATCATGTTGACCGCGCCGGCCAGTGTGTTGCGGCCGTACAGTGTGCCTTGCGGGCCACGCAAGACTTCGACTCGTTCCAGATCGACCAAGTCGAAGATCGAACCCTGGCTCTTGCCCATGAAAACGCCGTCGACATACATGCCGACCGTGGTCTCCCAGAACAATGCCGGGTTTGAAGTGACCGAGCCGCGGATGGCGATTTGCGAAGCGCTGGCGTTTCCTGGTGTGTGGAGTACCAGCAGATTCGGCGCCAGCGCGCTCAGATCAGCGATATTGCCGATGCCGCGTAACTCCAGATCGGCTGCACCAATGGCGGTCGCAGCGACCGGCACATCCTGCAGCTTTTCCTTGCGCCGCTGCACCGTCACGACGACCTGCTCAAGCACATTTTTGTCAGAGTCGGCCTTGGCGGCTGTGGCCTTGGACTGGTCCTGTGACTGGGCCTGGGCGGCTGAAGCCAGCAGGGTCAATGTCAGCGCTGCGAGGGGAATCGGGCGCAAGGTGGGGAATTTTCCGAGCATGGTGGAGTCTCCTGTTTGAATGGCCGCGCTGGTTCGCGCAGAGGGTTGAACATTACAGGCGTAGCTTGATCCAGCGCAAGGTACGGATTCATCGTCTGAAAAGACTAGAAATCCCGCCGGGCGAAGTTTTTGTGCCGCAGGTGCCGCAATCCCTGAACCTGCTGACCGATCGCTTATCAGTTGCGCCGGCATACCGTTCAGCGCCATGACCAGGATCCGACCCGTGATTTTTTGCCCAATGGCCCGAACTTCCCGCGTTACCCGAGTCACATCGTCCTTTTGGACGTATCTGGAACTGCCGTAGTCCCTTAACTTCCTCCCCATGCTGAAGATCAGTGATTCAAGCGAAGCCTTGAGGCAAGCCGGACCTGAAACGAATTGACATAAGGAGCAAGACCTTGGACGAGCAAGCCTGGATGCAGGACATCCGCCCGCTGGTGGGCAAGGAATATGGCCGGGTCTACGCCTGGGACAAGGTCAACGCGCCGATGATTCGCCAATGGTGCGAAGTGATGGGCGTTGACGACAAGCCCTATCTGGTCGAAGGCGCTGTGATCGCCCCGCCGGCGATGTTGCAGGTCTGGTGCATGGAAGGCTTCACCCAAAACAACTACCCGCCCGGATCGACCCAGGAAAATCCCTACGAGGCGCTGAAGCTGATGGAGGCGCAGGGCCTGCCGTCGGTGGTGGCGGTCAATTCGGAACTGACTTTCGACCGAGATGTGCGCGAAGGCGAGAAGCTTTATTACACGACCCGGCTCGACGCCATCAGTCCCGAAAAAGTGACGGCCCTGGGTACCGGCTATTTCGTCACCCTGGTGATGAGCTATTTTTCCGAGTTGCCGCAGGGCGACGAACAGGTCGGTCAGTTGCTGTTCCGGGTCTTCAAGTTCCGCCCGGCCCAGCCGGTCAAAGTGGCTGAGCCGAAGCCAATGGCGGTCGCCAAGCGGCCCCCGCCTGGCATCAGCGATGACACGCGTTTCTTCTGGGAAGGCGCGCGCGCCGGCAAGCTGCTGATCCAGCGCTGTTCGGCCTGCCAGACGCTGCGCCATCCACCCGGCCCGGTGTGCCCGAGCTGTCATTCATTTGAATGGGATGCGCTGCAGGCCTCGGGACGCGGCAAGGTCTACTCCTTCGTGGTGATGCATTACCCCGAAGTGGCGCCGTTCGAGCATCCGAACCTGATCGTGCTGGTCGAACTCGAGGAAGGCACGCGCTTGATTTCGCAACTGGTCGGCATTCCGCCTGGCGATGTCCGTATCGGGCAGGCGGTACAGGTTGAATTCAATACTTTTGATGGCGATCTGGTCCTGCCGCAGTTCCGTCTGCTCACCGAAGGAGCGGCCGCATGAATTTCACGCTGAGCGAAGACCAAACCGCTTTCGCCGAAATGGCCAGCGGGCTGTTTGCCGATTTCTGCAGCGACGACCAGCTGCGTGCCCATGATGAGTCAGGCGCGCCCTTCATGCGCGAGCTCTGGCAGCAAGCGGTCGCTGCCGGCCTGCATCTGATGATCGTTGCCGAAGCCGATGGCGGGCTCGGGCTGGGCATGACTGAATTGATGGCTGTCCTCGAACAACAAGGCCGGGCGCTGGCGCTGTTGCCGCTGTGGGAGCAGCAACTGGCGGCAGCCACGCTGGCCCGATTCGGTTCGGCCCCGCAGGTGGTAGCCCAGGCGATGGCTGGCGACTTGCCGCTGGCCTTGTCGCTGACCTTATCGCTGACGGCCTTGTCGGAGTCGCGCGGCGCTTCGCTGCGGTTGCTGCGCAACGGTGCTGGCTGGACCTTGTCGGGCATTGCCCCGGCTGTGCCGCTGGGCGCGCTGGCCCGCCATGCGCTGCTGGCCGCCGAGGCCGAAGGCGAGATGCGCTTGTTGCTGGTCGACTTGATGCAGGACGGCATCCAAAAGCATGAGGGCGTCAGCCAGCATCATCAGGCGCTGGCCGATCTGGTCTTTGATGGGCTGCCGATGGCTGCCGAAAACATCCTGCCGGCCGCTGCGGTCGACTGGATCGAGCCGCGCGCGATCGCCTGCCTGGCCGCGCTGCAGCTGGGTGTGACCCAGGAGCAGTTGCGTCGCACCGTCGACTATGTGAGCGAGCGCCAGCAGTTCGGCCGCGTCATCGGCAGTTTCCAGTTGGTCGCCGGGCAGATGGCCGATGGCTATATCGCCACCGAAGCCTTGCGCACTTCGCTCTGGCAGTTGGTCTACCGGATCGACGCCGGTCTGGGCGCCAAGCCGCAAGCCTGGGCCACCCGGGCCTTGGCCAACGACACCGGGCACAGCGCCGGCCATATGGCACAGCATGTCCATGGCGGCATCGGGGTCGACATCACTTATCCGATTCACCGCTTTTTGTTCTGGAGCCGTGCGCTGGGTCAGGCACTGGGCGGCACCGAACATCAGCTGGCCATGCTGGGCGACTGGCTGGCCAACAACGACAAATTGGGATGGAAATATGACTCCGACGAAGACAGCGAGGCCAGCAGCCATGCGCCGATTTGATGATGTGCAGCCGGGCGAGCAATTGCCGCCCTTGAGCGTGCCGGTGACGGTGGCGCTGATTGCTGGTGGGGCGATCGCCACGCGAGATTATTTCCCCGGTCACAGTGACCTGGATGCGGCGCGCGCGCTCGGTTCACCCCATATCTTCATGAACATCCTGACCACCAACGGCCTGGTGCAGCGCTTTGTCGAAGGCTGGAGCGGCCCGCAAGGACGCTTGTGCGAGCTGAAGATCAAGCTGGGTGCGCCCAACTATCCGGGCGACTTGCTCGCCTTTGAAGGCGCAGTCACCGAAAAGCGCGAGTCCGACCGCACGGT
>CANFIC010000432.1 GCA_947446685.1 Burkholderiales bacterium | reverse complement strand
CTTACTGATGAGTTCCCATGACAAAACGTCTTGAAGGCAAGGTAGCGCTGATCACCGGCGCAGGTTCGGTCGGCCCCGGTTGGGGCAATGGCCGCGCGATCGCGGTAAGGCTGGCCGAGGAAGGCGCAAGAGTCTTCGCGGTCGACATCGCACTCGACAGCATGGCTGAGACCGTTGCGCTGGCGCGTGCGGCGGGTGGCGAGATCGAGACGGCGCAATGCGATGTCACCAGCGTCGCGTCGATCACGGCCGCGGTGGCCGCCTGCATGCAGCGCTTCGGCAGCATCGACATCCTGGTCAACAACGTCGGCGGTTCGGCCGCTGGCGGGCCGGTCGAGATGAGCGAGGAGTTGTGGGACCAGCAGTTCGACCGCAACCTGAAAAGCGTCTTCCGCACCTGCAAGCTGGTGTTGCCGCTGATGGAAAAAGCCGGGCGTGGCGCGATCGTCAATATGGCATCGACTTCGGGCACGCGCTGGACCGGCTCGGCGCAAGTCGCCTACGCTGCAGCCAAGGCCGGGGTGATCCAATTTTCGCGCGTCGTGGCGGTGCAGTACGCGGGCAGAGGCATCCGCGTCAACACCGTCATTCCGGGGCAGCTGTACACGCCGATGGTCAATGTGCGGCTGGCCAAGCAGCGCGCCGGCGGCGATGTCGAGGCGCTGCTCAAGCAACGCCAGTCACGCATCCCCCTGCCCTTCATGGGCGACGGCCGTGACACCGCCAATGCGGTGCTGTTCCTCGCCAGCGATGAAGCGCGCTTCATCACCGGGGCCGAGCTGGTCGTCGACGGCGGCATGTCAGTGCGTTGCGATTGAAGGGAAATAAAACCATGCGAATCAATCCGATCTTGCCGGGCACGCAGCCCGAGCTGGCAGAAATCGAAGCCAGCATCGCCGCGCAGCGCGGCCGCGTCTCGCCGCTTTACCAGGTGCTGCTGAACAGCCCGCCGATGGCCAAGGGCTGGGAGCAATTGCTGACCGCCGTGCGCAATCACAACAGCCTGCCGGCTTATCTGCGCGAGCTGGTGATCCTGCGCGTGGCCGTGCTGAACCGGGCGGTCTACGAATATGAAGCCCATCTGCCGATCGCCTTGAAAGCCGGCGCGACGCAAGCCCAGGTCGACGCGATGCGCGACCCCGCACAGCTCGGCGCCGGGCTGAACGAGATCGAACAGACGCTGCTGAGCCTGACCGATGTGATGACCCGCAATATCGAAGTGCCCGCCAGCTTGTACGAGCAGGTCCGCCGCCACCTCGATGAGCGCCAGACGGTCGATTTGATGGTGACGATCGGCGCCTACAACATGGTGTCGCGATTCCTGGTGGCGCTGGAATTGGGGCATTGAGGCGGGGCTGCGGAATTCTGCACTGGCCCAAGTCCGCCAATCAGGAAGCCAGCAACCGCAATACCCGCTCACGCAACAACTGCGGCGTCACATCGGCAGCATCGATCGGGGCATCGGCGACCAGGCCGACCTGGCTGAACCAGCCGCGCCGGAACGGCTTGCTCATCGCAGTGCCCTCGATGCGCGAGAAGTAAGAACCCCATAAGTTCTGCAAGGCCATCGGCACCACCGGTACCGGCCGGCCTTCGAGCAGCTTCATCACGCCGGCCTTGAACTCAGCCAACTCACCATCGCGGGTGAGCGCGCCCTCGGGGAAGATGCACAGCAGGTCGCCCTCGTCGAGCACTTGCCGGGCCTGTTCGAAGGCCTGTTGGTAAATCGCCGGATCCTCACGTTGCGACGCGATCGGAATCGCCTTGGCGAGCTTGAAGAACCAGCCCAGCAGCGGCAGCTTGAAGATCCGGTGGTCCATGATGAAACGGATCGGACGCGGGCTGGCCGCCATCAGCAGCACCGGGTCAATGAAGCTGACATGGTTGCAGACCAGAATCGCCGCCCCGGTGGTCGGGATATGTTCGTCGCCCCGCAACTTGAACCGGTAGACGATCCGCGTCAGCATGAAAGCGACAAAACGCAGGAAATACTCGGGCACCAGCATGAAGATGTAAAAGGCCACCACCGCATTGAGCAAGGCGGTGATCAGGAATATCTCGGGAATCGTGAAGTTCGCGGCCAGCAGCGCCCCAGCGCCAATCGAGCTGATGATCATGAACAAGGCGTTCAGGATATTGTTGGCCGCGATGATGCGCGCCCGGTGGCTGGGCTGCGAGCGCAACTGGATCAACGCATACATCGGCACGCTGAACAGGCCGGCGAACAGCGACAGCAGCGCCAGGTCGGCCATCACGCGCCAATGGGCTGGCAAGGCCAGGAATTCGCGCAGGCCCAGCGTCCCGGCCGACGGCAGGCCGCGCGAAGCGAAGTACAGGTCGATGGCGAACAGACTCATGCCGATCGCGCCCAACGGCACCAGGCCGATCTCGACATGACGCTTGCTCAGCAACTCGCAGAGCAGCGAGCCGGTGCCGATGCCGATCGAAAACACCACCAGCAGCAGCGAGGCGACTTGTTCATCGCCATGCAGCACATCCTTCGCGAATGAGGGGAATTGCGCGAGAAACACCGCACCGAAGAACCACATCCACGAAATGCCCAGCAGGGACCGGAACACGACGATGTTGCCGCGCGCCAGCAAGAGGTTGCGCCAGGTCTCGGTGAACGGGTTCCAGTTGATGCGCAGTCCCGGATCGGTCGACGGCGAGGCCGGAATCGCCTGCGCGGTGATGCGCCCGAGCAAGGCGATGCCGACGCAAGCCAGGGCCACATAATGCCGACCCAGTTCGGGCACAGCCACCAGCAGGCCGCCCGCCACCTGGCCGAGCAGGATCGCCACGAAGGTGCCCATTTCGACCATGCCGTTGCCGCCCGTCAGCTCGCGCTCGCTCAGGTGCTGCGGCAGGTAAGCGAACTTCACCGGGCCGAACAAGGTGGAATGCAAGCCCATCAGGAACACGCAGGCCAGCAACACCGGCAAGTTGACGACCCAGAAGCCGTAGGCCGCGAGCAGCATGATCGCGATCTCCAGCCATTTGACGCAGCGGATCACGCTGGTCTTGTCGTATTTGTCGGTCAGCTGGCCGCTGGTCGCCGAAAACAGCAAAAAGGGCAGGATGAACAGCGCAGCGATCACCAGGCCAGCCATCTTCGGGGCCAGCCAGCTGACTTCGAGCTGGTAGGTCACCATCACGGTAAAAGCGAACTTGAACAGGTTGTCGTTGCCGGCGCCGAGGAACTGGGTCCAGAAAAAAGGCGCGAAGCGTCGCTGCCCCAGCAGGGCGAACTGGTTCGGATGTGCGGCCGGATCGGGTGGCGGGTTCGGTGTCATGCTGCCCTTGTGGATGGCTTGATTCAGAAGGAACTGGCGGGGTCGAATTTACCGGAATTCCGGATCAGGCTGGCGACGCCAGTCGGGGATTTTTCCG